>NZ_JBSXOI010000041.1:0-44494 GCF_056859395.1 Marinobacter sp. L-80 | reverse complement strand
CTTGGACCTCGCGCTTTCCTGAGGTCGCTATGGCACTGTCCAGCGTTTAAACGGAGAGCCGGATGCGCTGAAAGGTGCACGTCCGGTTCGGAGAGGAGAGGCAGGGAAATAGTCCGACTACGCCCTGCCTCTTACTCTACTCAAGTCCACTGTCCGGGGCCGGTTCTTTTATCTGTACTTCATGCTCGACGTGTACAGCCGCAAAATCGTGGGCGCCGAAGTGTTCGACGCGGAGAACGCGGTCAACAGCGAAACCGTGCTGCGAAAAGCACTGCTCCGTGAGGGTTGTGTGAACAATCCGCCGGTGGTGCATTCAGACAACGGCAGCGCCATGAAGGGCGGCACTCTGCCGGCCACGTTCGAGACATTGGGTGTCACACCGTCCTACAGCCGACCGCGTGTGTCCAATGACAACGCTTATATCGAGTCGCTGTTCGGTACCACCAAACAGCGTCCGGAATACCCGCCTGAGGGCTTTGAGAGCCTTGATCTGGCCCGTGACTGGGTGAGCATGTTCATCCGCTGGTACAACAACGAGCATCGCCATAGCGCGATCCGTTATGTGACCCCGGCCCATCGCCATGAGGGCAAGGATGTTGACATCCTGGCGAGCCGAAAAATGACACTGCTCAAGGCCAAGGAAAAGAATCCCGGGCGTTGGTCCACCGGTATCCGAAACTGCGAACCGGTCGGAGCTGTGTGGCTGAACCCGCTGCCAGAAGAACAGACTGTTAAAGAGCAGTGTATGGCTCATTAGAGCCTAATTGAATCAGGTGCCAACTACCTTGACAGACGACGCCATGAGCTCGCTGTTGGCGGAGCATGGATTGAATGCCTGATGCATTAAATGTAACCGCGCTGACGCATCTTTTCGATGAATGCTTTGCATTGATCAGACTGGCGAATAACTTCAGGGTCCAGTCGAACAGTGCCTTGACCCACTATTCGCACATGCGGATTTGGATGCTCTCTGAGCAGTCGACGGATTCTCTGCGTTTACTCACAGGCGGAGAGCAATTTTGATAGGCCCATCTCTAGTTCTTCCGGAAGCTTTGATTCGGATTCCCGGATACATCAAAAAGACAGTTTTTTCTGAGATCGCACAGTTCTTTGGCGGGCAATTGCTCCTCACACATTTTCAAATGTGGCTTCTGTATTTTTGGAAGCACGGATTTCAAGCACTTTTGGAAGGAGATAGTTGGGAAACTTAGTGGCCCGCGAATTTCGGCCTTTGTGTACAGCAAACACGTTATCGGAGAGGGGAGAAGGAGGCGGCCACAACACCCAACCTATGACACCATAATGTGGCCGTTCCGGCCAATTTATGGTGTCACGACCAGTAAAAAAAATCGACACGGCGAGTATGGTGGGCCCAGCTGGACTCGAACCAGCGACCAAGGGATTATGAGTCCCCTGCTCTAACCAACTGAGCTATAGGCCCGTTCAGCGAATGCTGTTTTGAAAGGTGTTTCCTGGGGGGAAACAAAGCGGGCGCCATTATACCGGTGAGGTGTGGCGCCCGCTACTGTTTGGGAAATTATCCCTGATTGCCCTGATCGTCGATGAAGCCACGCAGGTGATCGGAGCGTGAAGGATGGCGCAGTTTGCGCAGGGCCTTGGCTTCGATCTGACGAATCCGCTCACGGGTAACGTCAAACTGTTTGCCGACTTCTTCCAGGGTGTGGTCGGTGTTCATCTCGATACCGAAGCGCATCCGGAGAACCTTGGACTCGCGGGCGGTGAGGCCGGCCAGTACCGAGCGGGTGGCTTCGCGCAGACCTTCGGCGGTGGCGGAATCCACCGGGGAGAGGGCCTGGATATCTTCGATGAAGTCGCCCAGATGGCTGTCTTCGTCGTCACCAATCGGAGTCTCCATGGAGATCGGCTCTTTGGCGATCTTCAATACCTTGCGGATCTTGTCCTCAGGCATTTCCATGCGCTCGCCCAGTTCTTCCGGCGTGGGTTCGCGACCCATCTCCTGCAACATCTGGCGGGAGATGCGGTTGAGCTTGTTGATGGTCTCGATCATGTGCACCGGAATACGGATGGTGCGGGCCTGGTCCGCGATAGAGCGGGTGATGGCCTGACGAATCCACCAGGTGGCATAGGTCGAAAACTTGTAGCCCCGACGGTACTCGAACTTGTCGACGGCCTTCATCAGGCCGATATTGCCCTCCTGGATCAAATCCAGGAACTGCAGGCCGCGATTGGTGTATTTCTTGGCGATGGAAATAACCAGACGCAGGTTGGCCTCTACCATCTCTTTCTTGGCACGGCGGGCCTTGGCTTCACCGATAGAGACGCGACGGTTGATTTCCTTGATGTCGGCAACGTCCAGGTCTACTTCGGTCTGCACGTTCTGGATGCGCTTCTGCAGACGAACGACTTCGTCGATACGCTCGGCCAAGGGCGCTGCGTAAGGCTTCTTGCTCTTGGCAATTTTGTCGGCCCAATCCAGGTTGGTCTCGTTGCCCGGGAACGACTTGATGAAGTCCTTGCGGGGCATTTTGCACTCGCGAACACAGATCTGCATGATCGCGCGCTCGTTCTCACGAACCAGGTCGTTGGTGGAGCGAACCACGTTCACCAGCTCGTCAAAGGCCTTGTTGGCGAGTTTGAACGGTGCGAAAACCTGTCCCAGCTCGTTCAGGGCTTCCTGGGTCTTCTTGTCGGACCGACCGTGCTTGGCCAGGGCCTTGTTGGCGGCCTCCAGCTTTTCGTTGAGCAGTTCGAACCGGAGACGTGTCTCTTCCGGATCCGGGCCGTTATCGGTTTCTTCTTCCGAGGAATCGTCGTCATCGTCTGAATCCGAGTCGGAATCATCAGAGCTTTCGGGTGTGGTGTCCTCACCCATGAACGGCTCGGCGTCGTCCGGATCCAGGAAGCCGGTTACGATGTCGCTGATACGGCCTTCGTTTTCGAGAATGCGGTCGTAGGCCTGGATAACGGTGCCAGCGGTGCCCGGGAAGTGGGCAACGGCGGCCATCACATCGCGAATGCCTTCCTCGATGCGCTTGGCAATGACGATTTCGCCCTCGCGAGTCAGCAGCTCGACGGTGCCCATTTCGCGCATGTACATGCGAACAGGATCCGTAGTGCGGCCGGCGTCGGTCTCAACAGCGGCCAGAGCGGCAGCGGCTTCAGCGGCGGCGGCTTCGTCAGCGGTGGAGTCACCCTCGGTCATCAGCAGGGTATCGGCGTCCGGTGTTTCTTCGCACACCTGGATACCCATGTCGTTAATCATGCGAATGATGTCTTCGACCTGATCCGGATCGGCGATGTCTTCCGGGAGGTGGTCGTTTACCTCGGCGTAAGTCAGGTAACCTTGTTCCTTGCCTCGTGCAATGAGGTCTTTCAAACGTGATTTTTGCGAATTGCCTGACATAGACACCCTGTAAACTCGCTTTTAGAAGGAAAAAAGTTAAACAGCCATTATAGCTGCCGCTTAGTTGCTCTGCCACCAAGGAGCCTAGGCTCAAAGGTTAGATGGTGATCAGTGCCTCAAGTTTCAAGTGCTGCTAGTCCCCGGTGCCGCTGCTCAGGGCCCTCAGCTCCTGTCGTTCCTCACTCGAGAGGTTGGACAGGTTTCGTAACAGTGTGGCAAGCCGCTGCTGGCGGGATGCCTCTTCGTTCGGGCTCAGAAGCTCCCGGGCGGCGGCCAGTGTGCTCTCACGCGCCGGAATATGTTCAATCCCGTCAAACAGGTGGTAAAACCGCTCCCGAGCGGTCGTATCCAGTGCCAGCGTGCGCACCAGTGTTTTCCGGTTCAGGATCTCGTTCGCCAGAATCCACTCGGCAAAATTCCGGGCCTGATTGAACTGCCGGGAACTGCGGGCCAGTTCGGTAACCTCGGTGGCCAGGTCCGGTGCTTCCAGCAGGGCAAGGCACAGAATGCTGTCCTTGCTGAGCTTTACATCAATGCGATCTTCGGAAACCCGGTCCCGTCGCTCGCTGTTCCGCCATCCTTTCTGGCCCTGCTGGCGGTTTTGCCACTGGTTCCGGCCACCGCAAAGACGGAGCATTTCGTGCCACATGGCATCCCGGAGGGTGCTTCTGGGCATCTTGTTGAGCAGCGGTTCAACCCTGGCTCGCAGTTCGCCCCGGTGCTCCGGCAGTTGCAGGTCCAAACCTTCGCTCTGCCGGTCAAACAAATACCGTGACAGAGGCGTTGCCCCTTCAATGCGCTTCTGGAACGCCTCGGGCCCCTCCTTGCGCACCAGGGTGTCCGGGTCCTCGCCCTGGGGCAGCATCAGGAACTGAAGGTGCAGGCCGTCGGCCATCAGTTCCAGTGCGTTCTCCATGGCCCGGTCGGCGGCCCGGAAACCGGCCTGGTCGCCATCAAAGCAGAACACAATGTGCCTTACCTGCTTCAACAGGGCTGTCAGGCTGTCCTGGTTCGTCGCCGTGCCCAGTGTCGCAACCGCATAGTGAATGCCGTGCTGGGCGAGGGCGATCACATCCATGTAGCCCTCAACCACCAGCAGCTTGTCCAGCTGCCGGATGGCCTGCTTGGCTTCAAACAGACCGTAGATCTCTCGGCTCTTATGGAATACATCCGACTCCGGGGAGTTGATGTATTTCGCCTTGTCATCGCCCAGGGTGCGGCCGCCAAACGCCACGGTTCTGCCCCGGGTGTTACGAATCGGGAACATTACCCGGTTGCGGAACAGGTCCCTGGGCCTGCCGTACTTGTCGGAAACCGTGCCGGTTTCGATCAGCGGGCCCTGCAGGTCCTTGCTGGCGGCATCAAACAGGGCGGTCCCTGTTGAGGGCGCGTAGCCTACCTGATACTGCTCGATAATGGCATTGTCCAGGCCCCGTTGTTGCAGGTAATCCCTGGCATAGGCGCCTTGCTGGCCCTTCAGTGATGTCTGGTAGAAGCGGCTGGCAAAATCCAGGGCGTCGGTTAATGTTCGTGCCTGCTGGATTTCCTGCTTTGCCGCCCGGTCGTAGGGCACTTCCAGCCCCGCCCGTTTGGCCAGTTCCTCAACCGCCTCGGTAAAACCCAGGCCTTCAAACTCCCTGACAAAGCTGATGGCATCGCCATGGGCGCCGCAACCGAAACAGTGGTAAAAGCCCTTGTCCGGCCGGACATTGAACGAGGGTGTTTTCTCGTCATGGAACGGGCAGCAGGCCTTGTAGTTGGCTCCGGCTTTCTTGAGCGTGATGCGTGAACCGATCAGTTCCGCCAGGTCGATACGATCCAGCAGGTTTTCAACAAACTGTTGAGGGATCAGTCCGCTCATGGGGGCTCCACATCAGGCCGTCATCGGAGTTGGCCAATAGCCAAAAATGCCGCCGAAGCCAGGCCTCGGCGGCATTTTTGAGTCGCTCTGTGCAGCCTGCGGCTGTACAGGCAATCAGTGCTTTGCAGTCAAGCGGCGTCAGATAAAACTTAGTACAGACGCTCGAACTTGCGCTGTTCCCGCTGAAGCTTCTTGAGATGACGCTTAACGGCAGCGGCTGCTTTGCGCTTACGAACAGCGGTCGGCTTCTCGTAGTGCTCACGACGACGTACTTCGGAAAGTACACCCGCTTTCTCGCAGGAACGCTTGAAGCGACGCAGTGCTACGTCAAACGGTTCATTCTCTTTCACTTTAACAGCTGGCATTCGAAAATCACCTACCTGATAGATTCGGTTTCAATTTTGTCCGTCTGGCGAGGCCAGACCGGTTCTCGATTCCTGGTCAGATTGGCTAAAACTCGACCAGTGCATATTTTAGGGCGGCAATGATAGCGCCTGCGTTATGGCAAGGTCAATGTTTGTTCGATGAATCTGCCAGTGGGTTTCGGGTTTCTGCTAAAATGCGCGTCGTTTTCATTTCTGCCAACCAATGTGGCCCGAAATTATGCTGATTCTAGGTATCGAAACCTCTTGCGACGAGACTGGTGTAGCGCTTTACGACACGGAAGCGGCCCTTCTGGGGCACGCCCTGTTCAGCCAGATCGACATGCATGCTGATTACGGGGGTGTCGTCCCTGAACTGGCGTCCCGTGACCACGTTCGCAAGCTCCTGCCCCTCTGCGATCAGGTGCTTTCGGATGCCGGTAAAGGCCGTGCCGATATAGAGGGAATTGCCTACACCGCGGGTCCGGGCCTGGTCGGCGCGCTCATGGTTGGGGGCGCGGTTGCCCATTCGCTGGGGTTTGCCCTTGGAGTGCCGGTGCTCGGTGTGCATCACATGGAGGGCCACCTTCTGGCGCCCATGCTGGAGGATAATCCACCCGCGTTTCCCTTCGTCGCACTGCTTGTTTCGGGTGGCCATACCCAGTTGGTAAGGGTTGATGGTATTGGCGAATACGAAATGCTGGGAGAATCAGTAGACGACGCCGCGGGTGAGGCCTTTGACAAGACCGCCAAGATGCTCGGTCTGGACTATCCGGGTGGCCCGCGGGTGGCAGCGCTGGCGGAAAAAGGCACAGAGGGCCGTTATCGGTTCCCGAGGCCGATGACCGACCGTCCCGGCCTGGATTTCAGCTTCAGCGGCCTGAAAACCTTCACGCTCAATACCGTGAATGCTGCTCGTGAGGCTGAGGGGCTGACGGACCAGACCCGGGCGGATATTGCCCTGGCGTTCGAGGCTGCCGTGGTCGATACGCTCACTATCAAATGCCGCCGGGCCCTGGAGCAGACAGGCTGCAAGCGGCTGGTCATAGCCGGAGGGGTGAGCGCCAATAAACGGTTACGGGCGGGCCTGGAAAAAATGGCCGACAAACTCAAAGCCCACGTTTTCTACGCCCGGCCGGAATTCTGTACGGATAACGGTGCAATGATCGCCTACGCCGGTGCCCAGCGCATGAAGGCCGGCCAGCAGGACGGCGAGCGGATTGTAGCAGTGCCCCGGTGGCCAATGAACACGCTGCCGCCCATTAACGAACCTCGTTCAACCGGTCTGGTGGACTGATCGTTAAAGTCCGGCTTCCCGTCCCTGGGCGAGCCGGATGAGGTTGTTGCGGTGGCGAACCACAATCAAAAGTGCGAGCAGGCCGAACAGTGGCAGGGTTTCCGGTTCAAGGAAGGCGCTGATCAGCGGGCCGCAGACAATGGCTATCAGTGAGGCGAGGGCGGATATTCGCCAGCGCCAGATTACCAGCATCCAGATAGCGGCCATCAGCAGCGTTGTGACCGGCGCCAGCGCAAGACCGGCCCCGAGCGCCGTCGCGACCCCTTTTCCACCCTTGAATCGATAGAAGATCGGGATCATGTGGCCGGTGACGGCGAACAGGGCAACGACAGCCTGAACCATTACGGAAAGACCGGCGGCATGGGCCAGCCAAACGGGTAACCAGCCTTTCGCGGCATCCAGCGCAAGCGTGAGTAGCGCTGGCGGCCATCCGCCGGTTCGGTAGACATTCGTGGCGCCGGGATTGCCTGAACCCTGCGCCCGTGGGTCCGGGAGTTTCCAGAGTTGGCAGACCGGCAGGGCAAACAGCACTGAACCTGCCAGGTAAGCGGCGGCGCAGAGTAAAACCGTTAAAACCGGGTCACTGGGAAACATGCTGTGGGCTCGGAAGCAAAGACGTATACAACCAATATGTGCGAAAATGCCCGCCCTGAAAACGCGGGCCATGCTCTTCACAGTATCCCCTGGTTGTGCGTTATTCAATCACCAAAGAGTGGAAGAACTCCGGAGTACCCTTGGCAGACACTGTATTGATCGAAGGCCTGGTTGTGGAAACTGTGGTCGGCGTTTATGACTGGGAGCGGGAAGTCACCCAGAACCTGGTGGTCGATCTGGAAATGGCCTGGGATAACCGGGTGCCGGGTCGAACAGACGATGTCGCCGATGCCCTGGATTATGCGGCCGTCAGTGCTCGGGTGGAGACCTGTCTGCAGGCACTCAGGCCGCAACTGCTTGAGCACGGCGCTGAGGTGCTCGCCAGAGCCTTGCAGGATGAATTTGGCATCACGTGGCTTCGGTTGGCGATACGCAAGCCGGGGGCCGTACCTACGGCACAGGCGGTGGGTGTGCAAATCGAGAGGGGAGTCCGGTGATGGCAGCGGCCGTTCGGGTTTACATCAGTATTGGCAGCAATGTCGACAGGGAACGCTACGTCAGGGCAGCGCTCGATGCGCTCTCGGCATGGTTTGGCGAGCTGATTATCTCCCCGGTCTACGACAGCGAAGCGGTCGGGTTTGATGGCTCGCCCTTCCTGAACCTCGTAGTGGGCGTGGATACGTCCCTGTCGGTTGCCGAGCTTTCGAAGCGTTTCAAACAGTTGGAGGCGGACAACGGCCGGCGTCGGGATGTGCCTAAATTCAGTGCGCGAACGCTGGACCTCGATATTCTCACCTATGGCAGTGCCGTCGGGCGCATCGATGGCGTTGAACTGCCAAGGGGTGAAATCCTGAAAAACGCTTTCGTGCTTCGGCCACTGGCCGACATAGCGCCTGAAGCAGAGCACCCGGTGTGCGGCAAAACCTATGGCCAGCTATGGCGGGAGTACGACACTGGCCAGAAGCTCTGGCCGGTGGGCTTCAGCTGGCAGGGTCGGCAGATTTCACACGCTGCCGGTTGAGCGGAACAGCTCGATGAGGTGATCGGTCGAGCTGTCGCTGGCCTGGGTGCCATCTTCCTCGCCCAATAGCCGCGGCAGGATGCCTTTACCCAGTTGCTTGCCGAGTTCCACACCCCATTGGTCAAACGAATCCACGTCCCAGATAACCCCCTGCACAAAGGTGCGGTGCTCGTAGAGCGCGATCAACGCGCCCACAGTCTCGGGTGTCACCTTCTCCATGGTCAGCGTGTTACTTGGCTTGTTGCCTGGGATCACCTTGTGTGGCGCAAGCTGTTCAATCTCGCTTTCATCCCGTCCTTCGGCTTTCAGCTCGGCCCTGGCTTCTTCCAGTGATTTTCCGGCCATCATGGCCCTGGACTGGCTGAGGCAGTTGGCAAACAGGTCGGCGTGATGGGTGGCCACCGGATTGTGGGTTTTCAGAGGTATGATGAAGTCCGCCGGAATCAGGCGGGTGCCCTGGTGGATCAGTTGGTGATAGGCGTGCTGGCCATTGGCACCGACGCCGCCCCAGATCACCGGGCCGGACTGCCAGGCGAGTGGGGTGCCCGCTTGCGTAACGCTCTTGCCGTTGCTTTCCATATCCAGCTGCTGGAGGTGGTCTGGCAGGCTGCGCAGGTAATGATCGTAGGGCAGTATCGCGTGGGTCTCGGCTGCCCAGAAATTGGTGTACCAGATGCCCAGCATGGCCATAACCACCGGCAGATTCTTTGCCAGCGGCGCTTCACGAAAGTGCTGGTCCATGGCATGGGCGCCGGCCAGCAGGGCCCGGAAGTTGGTCATGCCAACGCTAAAGGCAATGGGCAGGCCGATGGCTGACCACAGTGAATAACGGCCGCCGACCCAGTCCCACATCGGGAAGACGTTCTCCGGATCGATACCGAAGTCCTGCGCCGCCGGCACATTGGCCGTCACGGCCATGAAATGCTGCGAGACGGCCTGTTCATCCCCGCAATGATCCAGAAACCACTGTTTTGCGACTTTACTGTTCTCGAGGGTTTCCTGCGTGCGGAATGACTTGGACTGGATCAGGAACAGAGTGGTTTCCGGATTGACCTGGCGCAGAGCCTCGCAAATCTCGGTGCCATCAATGTTGGCCACGTAATGGCAGCGAATGCCGGCCTGGGCGTAAGGTTGAAGGGCTTCGCCAACCAGCTTCGGGCCCAGGTAGGAGCCGCCGATACCGATGCTTACCACATCGGTGAAAGGTTTGCCGGTGTACCCGGTGCGGTGTTGGCCCAACACCTCCTCCACCAGGGTTTCCATGCGTTGCAGGGTGCGCTGCACCTCGGCGACCACGTTTTCGCCGTCAACGGTGATGGCGTCGGTTCCCGGGTTGCGCAATGCCGTGTGCAGGGCAGGGCGATCTTCGGTAACGTTGACTCTCTTTCCGCTGAGCAAGGCCTCCCGCCGTGCTTCCAGGTTACAGCTGCTGGCCAGTGCCAGAAGCGCGTCGAGCACGTCGTCAGTGATCCGATTCTTGGAAAAATCCAGTGACAGCCCTGCGCCTTCAATGAAATAACGCTTTGCCCGCCCGGGATCCTGGTTGAACAGGTCCTTCATGAGAACGCCGTCCAGGCGTTGCCGATGTTCCTTCAGTGTCTGCCATTCGGGTTTCGAGGTCAGTACTTCAGGATGTGCGGGCATCAGAGGTTCCTTTTCTGTTGGCTTATCGGGTCAGGGACAGGTTATCGATCAAGCGGGTGGTGCCCAGGAAAGCTGCCGTCAGGATGGTAATCTCCCGATCTTCAGCCGTGGCCGGTTTGAGTGTCTGACTGTTGACGATATTGAAGTAATCCGGCCTGAGCCCTGCGTCCCCGAGACTTTGCTCAGCTTCGCTTTCCAGGGCCTGGAAGTCTGTACGACCATCGGTGATCTTGGCGGCAGTGGCCTGCAGCGTCTGGTAGACCGCTGGCGCAATCTGCCGTTCCTCGGGCGTCAGGTAACCATTGCGCGAGCTTTTCGCCAGGCCGTCGTCCTCTCTCACCGTGGGGCCGCCCACCACATCCACAGGGATCATCAGATCCCGGACCATTTTCCGGATCACGGCCAGTTGCTGAAAATCCTTCTCGCCGAATACAGCGAAGTCCGGCTGCACCATATTGAACAGCATGGTGACCACCGTGGCTACGCCCTCAAAGTGACCCGGGCGACTGGCGCCACAGTGGCCGTCGCTGACATCCGGCACGACCACCTGGGTCTGACTTGCCAGCCCTTCCGGATAGATTTCCTCGGCGGAGGGCGCGAATACCAGTGTGTTACCGGCCGAGGCGAGCTTGTCCTGGTCTTCAGCCAGGGTTCTCGGGTAGGTCTCGAGATCTTCGCCGGCTCCGAACTGCATCGGGTTCACGAAGATGCTGGTAACCACCACATCCGCCATCTCCGCTGCTTTGCGCACGAGGGAGATATGGCCCTCGTGCAGGTTGCCCATGGTGGGTACCAGGCCGATGGTTTTGCCCTGCTGCCGGTAGCCGCGGAGGATGGTTCTCAATTCTTTCAAAGAATGTACAGTTCTCATGCCTTGAACGTATGCTCCTCAGCGGGGAATGAGCGCTCGCCTACGGCTTTCACGTAGGCCTGGAGGGCTTCCTGTACCGAATCTGTTTCTGCCAGGAAGTTCTTGACGAATCGTGGCTTACGGCCAGTGGTAATGCCCAGCATATCGTGCAATACCAGAATCTGTCCGTCGGTGTCTGGCCCGGCACCTATCCCGATGACCGGTGCTTTGACGGCCTGGGAGATGCGTGCCGCCAGCGGCGCGGGAACGCACTCCAGCAGGATGGCATCGGCGCCGGCGGCTTCCAGCTCGCAGGCGTGCTCAATCATCATCTCCGCCGCTTTCTCGTCACGGCCCTGGACCTTGTAGCCGCCAAATTTATTGACGAACTGCGGCGTGAGGCCCAGATGTGCGCATACGGGCACGGCGCGCTCGGTCAGAGCGGTAATGGTTTCTTTCATCCAGTCCGTACCCTCGAGTTTTACCATGTGCGCGCCCGCGCGCATCAGTTCCGCTGCGTTCTCCAGGGCAGACTCGACCGTACCGTAGCTCATGAAGGGCATGTCGGCCATGATCAGGGACCCACGGTTTCCTTTGGCCACGCAGCTGACGTGATACACCATCTGGTCCATGGTCACCGGCAGGGTGCTGTCATGCCCCTGAAGTACCATCCCGAGGGAGTCGCCGATAAGGATTACGTGAACGCCCGCTTCACTGACCACCTGGGAAAAGGTGGCGTCATAGGAGGTAAGGGCAGCGAAGGCTTCGCCCTTCTGCTTGAACTCACGCAGGGTATTGATGGTAACAGCCATAGAATCCTTGCCTTTTGGGTGGATGGGCCTGGGCGTGCCGGGGTGTCGGCATTGAAGTGTTAAGGGTAATCCGCCGGTGGAAGCTTGCGCAAGCCGTTGTCGGGGCATTGGCGACGCAGTTTGGCAATCGGTGTGCCGTCGGGCAGAGTCAGGCCGGCCTTCAGGTCCAGCAGAGGCTGGAGCGCAAAGTCCCGGTTCCGCAGTTCCCGATGAGGTACGGTGAGGCGCTCGTCATCCAACATCTGATCGCCGAAGATCAGTATGTCCAGATCAAGCGTTCGGGGTCCCCAGTGGCGAAGTCTCTCCCGGCCATGCTGTTGTTCGACGTTCTGCAGTTCGTCAAGCAGTTGGTGTGGTAGTAGGGAGGTTCTAAGCCATACCGCGCCGTTGACGAAGTCAGGCTGGTCCTGGGGGCCGACCGGGCGGCTGGCATAAAAGGGCGATTGGGCCACCAGAACCGTCTCCGGCAGGTTGGCCAGGGCGGAGACTGCCCGGGCCAATTGGGCTGCAGGGTCTTTCAGATTGCTGCCAAGACCGATAAAGACGTCTGTCATCATTGCTGGGCTGGGCGTTTGACCGGTTTGCGGCGGTGCCGCCGCTTCTTGGGGGCGTCGGTGCTCAGTTGTGAGAGCATTCGCTCCTGGCCCCGTTCATCTTCCTGCTGGAACTCGGTCCACCATTGGCCAAGCCCGGGCTCAATCTCACCAGACGCCTCGCGAACCAGCAGGAAATCGTAAGCGGCCCGGAACCGTGGATGAGTCATGGTGGCAAAGGCCCGCTTGCCCTGGCGTCGGGGCAGTCGCATCTGAAGTTCCCAGATCTCCTTCATCGGGCCAGAGAATCGTTTCGGAATCGAGGTTGCCTGCACCTGACGGCCAATCACCTTTCCGATGGCACCGTGCAATGCGGGCTGGACCGGGTCACCATTATCCTGCCTGCGATGCCACTCTGCCTGAAGTGCCGGCCAAAGCATGGCAGCAAACAGGAAATAGGGCGTGACCGATTTGCCCTGGGCAATCCGGGCATCCGTGTTTCTCAGGGCCTGGCGGATCAGCTCGTCCGGCTCACCCGACTCAATGGCTCTGACCGTCTCCGGGAACAGAGGCTCCAGCAGATTGTAACGGGTCAGAAGGTCGTAAGTGGCTTCGCCATGGCCTGCGGAAAACAGTTTGAGCACTTCATCAAACAGGCGGGCCGGCGGAATATGGGTTAACAGTGGGGCCAGTTCCCCGATCGGGGCCTCGGTCTCCGGTTCGATGTCAAAGCCGAGTTTGGCGGCAAAACGGATAGCGCGAAGCATGCGCACGGGGTCTTCCCGGTACCGCGTCTCGGGATCGCCAATCAGTCGCAGCTGGCGGTTGCGCAGATCCTCGATCCCGTTGGCAAAGTCGATTACGGTAAAGTCGCGGATGCAGTAGTAAAGCGCATTGACGGTGAAGTCGCGACGCAGGGCGTCTTCTTCCTGGTTGCCGTATACGTTGTCACGCAGAAGCAGGCCGTGTTCACTGGTCCGGCGATCGTCATCATCGGTGTCGGTGTCTGCTTCGGCAGCGTTGCCCCTGAACGTGGTCACCTCGATGACCTCGCGGCCAAACACCACGTGGACAATCCGGAATCGCCGTCCGATCAACCGGGAGTTCCGGAACAGGTCGTGCACTTCCTCGGGGGTGGCATTGGTCGCGATGTCGAAATCCTTGGGCTTGCCGCCCAGCAGGATGTCTCTTACGCCGCCGCCCACGAGGTATGCTTCATAGCCTGATTTGTTCAGGCGATGCAGAACTTTCTTGGCGGGTTCGCTGATAACCGAGCGGGAGACGTTGTGCTGGTCCCTGGGGATTTCCCGTCGCTGGTAGGTGCGGGCTTTCTTTTTTCCGTTGCCGGGCATGAAGGAACGGAGTTTGTCGACAAGTCGTTTAGGCATTGAAATCCGTGGTTGCGATGAGCAAAAACCGAGAGTTTAACGGTTTGAGCAGGATTTGCACACGTTTGCCGTGGATTACCGTTTCGGAGCCCAGATAATCAAAAGGCGGATCCGTTTTCACGAATCCGCCCTCAAAGCGTTGACGATCTGCATTGTTTTTGTTTTTGCCGGGATTTTTCTTGGTTTCTGTACCCCACTGCATATCCCCACTTCAGGGGCATCTCAGCAGTGCAAACGGAAAGCTTTGAATACACAGAGCGGTCAGAGACATCGAGCGGGCCTTGGGTAGCTGCAGCGTCACCTGGAAGGTGATTCTTCTCTACATCTACAACTCGCACGTGCCGTGGGACCACTAAAAAGCAAAGTACCCAAAACACTCAGTTCGCTTACGTTCTGTTGTTGTTTTTGTTACCGAACGCATCCTGCAGCTTTTTGTTCTTGTTGTTGGCGCTGCTTTGTCACTCTTGTTTTTGTTGTTGTGCGCCAAATAGGTTGCAGTCCATGTGCCAGTTTTTGAATTTCGTTTATTAACAGAGTCTTACGATTTTGTAGGCCATAAGTGTTACCCCGTATTCAACCTAAGTGTTACTGAGGTCACGTTACTTTCGTGAGGAGTGTTACCGACAGGAACATGGGGTAACAACTGAGCCCGGGTTCATACTATGCCGGACTCAGTTGCCAGAGGATTTTTTCCGGGGTATGCCGAGACGCTGGCGACGTTCCCAGAGCGATTTTCTGCTGATGCCCAGTTTCTGCGCCAATTCTGTCTCGCTCATGCGGTCCTGGTTCTCGAGAACAAAATGCTGGAAGTAATCTTCGAGGGAGAGATCGTTGGACGCGTCCACCTCCCGGGTATGTGTCTGCTCGTTGTTGCCGTCCACGAGAGTCTCGGGGATGTATTTGTCGCTGCCTTCGCTGTCCAGGTCCAGCAATGAGGGCGTGATCACGTCTCCGTCACACAGGATGGTTGCGCGCTCAATGGCATTCTCCAGTTCCCGTACGTTTCCCGGCCAGCGATGGCGTTCGAGGGCGCGCATGGCCTCAGGGCTTAGATTGAGATCGGGCTTGCCCATTCTTTCGCCCTGGCGCTTCAGGAAGCGGCGGGCCAGTCCCAGAATATCGCTCTGGCGCTCACGCAGCGGCGGGATACGGATCTGCATGACGTTCAACCGGTAGTAGAGGTCTTCCCGGAATTCCCCGGTACGCGTCATGGCCTTGAGGTTTCGGTGGGTGGCGGCAATCATCCGCACGTTGACGGTACGGCTCTGGGTGGAGCCGACTTTCCGGATCTCGCTTTCTTGAAGAACCCGTAGCAGGCGTGCCTGGGCTTCGGCCGGCAGTTCGCCGATTTCGTCCAGAAACAGGCTGCCGCCATCGGCGGCCTCGATCAGGCCGGTCCTGGCCGATACCGCACCGGTGAAAGCGCCCTTTTCATGGCCGAACAGTTCCGATTCAATCAGGCTTTCGGGGATGGCCGCGCAGTTGACCGAAATCAGCGGCTTGGCAGCGCGCGGGCTGAGCAGGTGCAGGGCGCGGGCCGCCAACTCCTTGCCGGTTCCTGATTCGCCCTGGATCAGGACAGTGGTTTCTGTCGGTGCTACTTTACGGATCAGCGTGAACACCCGCTGCATCGGCTCACACTGGCCGAACATGATGTTGGCAGGATCGCTGCTTTCCGGCGTTTCCAGGGCTGGTGCCGAGTCGTCACCCGAGTTCCGGCCGGCGGGTTTCCGGGCCAGAATGTTTTCGACCGCGGCCAGCATTTCATCGTGATCAAACGGTTTGGCGATGTACTCAACGGCGCCCATTTTCATGGAGTCCACCGCTGATCTCAGGCTGGCATAGCTGGTCATGATCAGCACCGGCGTGTTGGGTGCGCGATTGATCAGTTCGGTGCCCGCAGCGCCTGGCAGACGCAGGTCGGAAATGATCAGATCGAACTGATCGGGTTCGTGGTTCTGTTCGGCTTCCTCAACGGAGGCCGCATCGGCGACCTCATAGCCGGCATGCAACAACAGTTTGCGCACTGCCGAGCGAATAATGTCTTCGTCTTCCACGATCAGAATGCGAGGCATAACAGTCTCAAGACCTTTGGTTCTGGCTGATGGCAATAGTGCCGGTTTCCGGTTCGTAGGCTGGCAATCTCAGCCTCACGCAGGTTCCGCGGCCGGTGTCGGCATTAGCCGGGCTTTCCACCTGAACGTTGCCATAGTGCTCTTCAATAATGCTGTACACCAGCGACAGGCCAAGACCGGTTCCCTTGTTGGGGGCCTTGGTGGTGTAAAACGGCTCGAAGATATGATCGAGTTGATCCCCGGGAATACCGGAGCCCTCATCAACCACCTCGATGATAGCGGAGTAGCCATCGCCCTTTCCACTGACCCGGATGGTACCGCCTTCCGGTGAGGCATCGCGGGCGTTCGCCAGCAGGTTGACGAATACCTGGACCAGACGCTGCTCATCTCCCAGCACCTGCAAAGAGGGCGGGCAGTCGTTGACATAGTGAATGCCCAGGCCCTTGTCGCTGAGCGACAGCAGGTTGATTGATTCTTCCACACAGCGATGAATCGCTACCGGCTCGTACCGGTTGGCCTGGGCATGATTGCCGGTGCGGGCAAAGTTCATCAGCGACTGCAAAATGGTAGAGATGCGCCGGGTCTGCTGCTGGATCTGGTCAGCGGTGTCCAGGATGTCCGGGTTGTCGGTTTCCAGTTTCAGGTTCTGGGCCAGGGATGAGATACCGGTGACCGGGTTCCCGATCTCGTGGGCGACACCGGCGGCGAGTCTTCCCACCGATGCCAGCCGTTCGCTGTGCATCAGTTCGTCCTCAAGCAGCCGCGTTTCGGTCTGGTCCTCGACCAGGATAATGCTGCCACCTTCGGTGTGGTCCGGTCCGCTCAGGGCCGCTTTGTGGAGGTTCAGCCAGTGGGGTTTGCCACGCAGGTCCAGGCGATGCTTGTAGCGATGCAGGTCCGGGCCACGGTTGAAGTCATCAAGCAGCAGGTGCCAGTGCTCGGGCAGTGCCATCAGCCTGGCACCGACCACGTCATCGGCGGTGATGCCGGTGAGCGCCTCCATGGCGTGGTTCCACATCAGGATTTCACCGTCCTCGCCCACGGAGCAGGCAGGAATCGGCAGGTTCTGAAGGGTCTGGCGGTAATGCCGGCGCAGGTTGTCCAGCTCGCCGGCCAGGCCGGTCAATCGGTTCTGGTAGTCGCCGAGGGCGCGTTCTACATAGCGGATGTCCTGGGCAGTGCCGCCCTGGGCCATGGGCTTGAAGCCGAGATGGCGCTTGACCATGTCCCGGGCCACGGAGGGGCCGAGCAGGCCAGACAGGTTTATTTCCACCTGGTCGCGCAGTCGCCTGAGCTGGTACGGCCGATACTCCACATTGGGCAGTTTCAACTGGCCCAGTGCCCGCTCCACTTCTCGCCGCGCCACACCGTAGCCCAGCGGCTCCGCTAACTGTCTCACAAAGTCACTGGAGGACGTGGCCAGCAATTCACGGCGTTGCGGACGGGACAGTGCGCCCAGTGAGCAGGCTTGGGCTGCGCTGTTCTCCTCACTGGTGCTGGTGCTGAGGATGGAAATCAGCGCAAACACGGTAATGTTGGCAGTCAGGCTTACGAACGTGAAGATATGCCAGTTGCTGTAGTCCGGTATCAGTGGCGCATCCAGCCAGGCCAGTAGATTGGCCGTGTGCGAGAATGGCAGCACGAGCGTCACCACCCAGATGGCCAGCCCGACAACAAGGCCGGCGATTAGGCCGCGGCGATTGCCCTCGGGCCAGTAAATCACGCCCAGGGCGCCGGGCAGCAGTTGCAAAGTGCCGGAGAGGGAAATGGCGCCGAGAATGGACAGGTCGAGGTTTTTGCCGACAACTTCATGAAACAGCAGCGCCAGGAAAATGATCACGGCGATGAGCAGGCGCTTGATCCACTGCAGCCACCGGTAGATATCGCCCTGGTCTTTCGGGGTTTTCAGGGGCAACACCACATGGTTCAGCGCCATGCCCGCCAGTGCCAGGGTGCTGACGATCATCAGGCCGCTGGCCGCTGACAGGCCGGCAATGTACATCAGCAGTGTCAGTGCCGGGCTTTCCATGGCCTGGGCTGCCCCGATGGCAAAGAATCCTGGCCCTGTGGTCACCGCCAGCTCCTGGCCTCCCCAGAGAATCAGGGGCACCGGCAGGCCGAGCAGCAACAGGTAGAGTGGCAGGCCCCAGCTGGCTTTTGCCAGGGCCTTGGGCGAGGGGTTTTCGCTGAAGGTCATGTGGTACATGTGTGGCAGTACCAGAGCAGCGGCAAAGGACATCAGCATCAGTGCCCGCCAACTGCCGTCGTCAATGCTCAGGGTCATGGTTGTGGCTGGCGACGTCCGGTTGTCCAGCCAGCTTTCCAGTCCGCTCATGCCGTCAAAGACCCCGAAGAGAATGACGCCCCCGAGCACCAGCAATGCCCCAAGTTTCACCAGCGAATCAAAAGCAATGGCCAGCACCAGCCCCTGATGGTTTTCCGAGTTCTGGTCGCGCCTTGCTCCGAATAGCATGGCGAAAAGCACCACGATCAAGCTGAACATCACGCTGATTACCGCAGGCGATGTGTCCGGCGCAAGAATGCTGGCAGAGGTGGCAACGGCCTGTATCTGCATGCTCAGCAAGGCCAGAATGGCCCCGCCGGAGCAGAGGGTGACCAGGGTGCCAGCCCACTGGCTTCGGTAGCGGTAGGCAAACAGATCGGCGAGGGACGTGAGCTGATAGGCGCGTCCGATCCTCATGACCGGGTTCAGAAGCACAGGCGCCAGCAGGAAAGCGCCGCTGATGCCGAGATAGTAAGCCAGAAAGCCGTAGCCGGATTCGGCGGCCATACCAACCGCGCCGTAGACCGCCCATATGCCGGCATAGACACCCAGGCTGAGCACATAAACCAGGGGGTGGCGAACCCAGCGCCGGGGGACCATGCCTTTTTCGGTAAACCAGGCGATGCCGAACAGCAGAATCAGATACAGGAGGCTGGCGAGCAGCAGGCCGGAGGGACTAAAACTCATTGGGGTCCCGCCGCCATTCCAGCCAGAAACCGATGGCGATCAGCCCGGCCCAGATAAGGTAGGGGCTGTACCAGACGTTTCCCGGCGAAGTCCACCAGTCAAGGATGTTGGGCGAAAAGATATAGATGGCCAGTACCAACAGGAAGACCAGACGGTAGATATACATCAGGCATGCTATCCGCGCTGAGGTGTGAGAAGGGCTTTATACCATGTCCCTCACCGGGATGTCAGGTGGATGGCGCCCCGTCGCCAGTTACTCCGGCCCCACTCCAGCAGCGAATCCAGCGAACCGCTGGCAAGGTTGGCAGGCGGGTTCTGGCCAAGGGCAACGAGCGCCATGAACAGGTTGTCGACAGGCTTGTCATCATCAAGAGCTGGCGCATGGGTCTGCTTGCTCAGCTTCTGACCCTGCTCGTTGAGTATGACCGGGATGTGAAGCCAGCGTGGAGGAAGAGCACCCAGGGCACGATAAATCTGTTGCTGCTGCGCCGTCATGTCCAGCAGATCCGAACCACGCACCACGTCCGTGATGCCCTGATCAATGTCATCGACCACCACCGCCAGTTGATAGGCGTAGAACCCCTCCTTGCGGAGGATGACCGGATCGTCAAGCTCTGCCTGCACCGTCTGGTGCTGGGGTCCCAGCAGCTGGTCCTGCCAGTGGCAGTCTTCGTCTTCGAGGGCAAAGCGGATTGCGAATGGCCGGTCACCGTCAATTTCTGTGCGAGTGCGGCACTGGTTCGGGTGGCGCCCCTCATTGGCCTGCAATTCCTTGCGCGAGCACCGGCAACGATACGCGTAGCCGCTTTCAAGCAGCCGGTTAACGGCGTGCTGATAGGCGTCGTGACGTCTGGATTGAAAGCGTACCGGCTCGTCGGGAAACAGCCCGTGGGCGTCAAGGCTGGCAATGATCTGGCCGGTCGCCTCCGGCGGCTCTCTCAGAGGATCCAGGTCTTCAATGCGGATAAACCACTGGCCGCCCTGGCTGCGGGCTTCCAGAAAGCTGGCAAGTGCGGTAACGAGGGAGCCAAAGTGCAGCGGGCCTGTCGGAGAGGGCGCAAACCGGCCCCGGTAGTGAGGGTTGTTCATGGCGGTCAGTCAGCCGGCGGGGCTGGGAAAAGCCCCAACCGGCAGCTGTTGCGTAGTAGGCTCAGATGCCGGTCTGGCGTTCGCGAATCTCGGCCAGTGTCTTGCAGTCGATGCACAGGGTGGCTGTTGGTCGAGCTTCCAAACGGCGGATACCGATTTCTACGCCACACTGATCGCAGAAGCCATAGTCGTCTTTGTCGATGCGGTCGATGGTCTGGTCAATCTTCTTGATCAGCTTCCGCTCGCGGTCGCGGGTACGCAGCTCCAGGCTGAATTCTTCCTCCTGGGTTGCGCGATCGCTGGGATCCGCGTAATTTGCGGCGTCTTCCTGCATGTGGTGCATGGTGCGGTCGACTTCTTCCATCAGCTCCTGCTTCCATTGCAGCAGCAGATCTTTGAAGTGCTGGAGCATTTCCGCACTCATGTACTCTTCACCCTTCTTCATTTCATAGGGGGTGAAGTTGGTAAAACGTTCGCGTGGTTGTTCTGCAGTAGTTGCCATTGAACCCGGCCTCTTGTTTGTACTTCACAAGAACGGTTTGCTTCCCTCCGCGTGAGCCCCCGTGGCTGCGCGGTTGTACCCTGGATGAAGCATTCGTCCTGAAACGGGAATTTGCGGAAAATAGCAGATTAGTCACGGGGGTGCCAGCCTTGTGACATCGACTTTTGTACGGAGATCACATGAAGTTTCCAGAACCGCTGGTTGAAGGCCGGCTTATCCGCCGCTACAAACGCTTTCTGGCAGACGTGCGTCTGCCGGATGGTTCAGAAATTACGGCCCATTGTCCGAACACCGGCTCCATGCTGGGCTGTCAGCCGGAGGATGCCCGAGTCTGGCTTAGCCGTAGCGATAACCCCAAGCGCAAACTCCAGTACACCTGGGAGTTGGTGGAAACCTCGCCCGGGCAACTGGCCTGCGTGAACACCGCCCGGCCGAACAGCCAGGCTCGGGCGGCCGTACAAGCTGGCACCGTGGTGGAGCTGGCCGGCTATTCCGAGTGCCGCGCCGAGGTTAAGTATGGTTCGGAGAAGAGCCGGATCGACCTGCTGCTTTCCGGCCATGACACCGCGGCCGATGCCTGGGTGGAGGTCAAGAATGTCACGCTGGCGGAAGATGCTCAGGGTTTTTTCCCCGATGCGGTGACCGAGCGCGGCCAGAAGCATCTGCGGGAGCTGATTGCCCAGGTTGAGCAGGGCGATCGCGCGGTGCTGTTTTTCGTGGTGAATCACACCGGCATTCAAACCGTTCGCCCGGCGGACCATATTGATCGAAAATACGGTGAGTTACTGCGGGAGGCCTGCGATGCTGGCGTGGAAGTGATCGCCTATCGTGCCGATCTGAGCGAGAGCGACGGCACGCCAACAGGTGTGTTGACCCTGACCGAATCGGTGCCCGTTATTCTGGAAGTCTGACCTCAATCTGGCCGTCCCGCTCCCGCAGGTCCAGCTGGGTGAGCGCATCGCCCTGGCAGGGCCCGGCAATGCATTCGCCGTCTGAGGGCTTGAACAGGGCGCCGTGGGTGGAACACTGGATAAACAGGTTGTCGGAATCCATGAACCGGCCGGGCATCCAGTTCAGTTCAACGCCCAGATGCGGGCAGATGTTCAGGTAGGCGCGGGGCGTGCCACCGTCCAGAAACAGGAACCCGGTCAGCGGCATGCCTGCCGGCTCCCGGGCCTTCTCTCGGAGCCGGAATTCCAAGAATTGGCCCGGTGTCAGCTCGGAGGCCGGACAGACGGGCTGCCAGGTATGCGGGACGCTGCTCATTTCGGCAAGATCGTGTATCGCATGCGGGTCCCGTGATTCAGGGACATGACGATCTCATCGGCGTCCAGACGATGCGGAAAATAGCAGCCGGAAATCTTGGCGCTGGCAATACTGGAGCCTTCCATTCGGGATTTCGAGAAGTCGACACCTCGCAGGTCGGCGCCCCGGAAGTAGGCGTGGCGGAAATCCAGCCCCTTGGCATCCATTCCCCTGAGATCCAGACCCCGGAAATCGCCATGGGCGAAACTGGGTAACTCTGCAAGCTTTGCCTTTTCAGCATTGAACGCCTGCATGTCTTCGCTACGAAGAATATCGTAGAGCGGGTGACTGATCTGATGTACTTCGTGTTCGCTTTTATCGTCCATATCGAACCTCGCGCTCGCCAGTGGGAGCCAGTTGTTGTTCTTAGTCGGCCTTGCCGCCGGGGATGCCCAGATGTTGGCGGATCCGGTCGGCCACCGCCTCTGCCACATGCTCCTGGTCAGTGTGCAGGTGGATGGTGTGGCTCTTCTCCTCCGCGGTTAACGGTTCAAACCAGGTTTGCTGGACGTCCAGCAATTCCTCGGTTGCCTCGGAGGCATCGCCCTTGCGATTGCGGATCCACTCCCGGCGCAGATCTTCCGGCGCCTCGCAATGGATCAGGGCAAAGGGCACACCCTGATCTTCGGCTATCGATGCCAGCAGGGCCCGCTCTTTCTGTTTCAGGCTGGCGGCGTCCACAATCACCGGGAAACCGGCTGCCAGAACGTGACTGGCAAGCTCCGCCAGCCGCTGATAGGTTTTCTCTGTCGCTTCCTCGGTGTAAAGATTGCCGCCGGTCGGTGAGCGGGAGCTGTCGAGTGGGGCCAGTCCGTGCAGGCGCTTGCGCTCGACATCGGAGCGCAGGCGTATCAGCCCCAGTTCATTGGCCATGGCGGCGCTGACGCAGGTCTTGCCGCTGGCGGACAGCCCGGTGGTTGCCAACAGGTAGTGGTTGGGGATGGTGCCGTAATCCTCTGCCAGTTGGGCATAGTCGCGATAACGTTGCATCAGATCGGCTTTCTCGGCGTCCGTGATTCCCGGGTTGCCCATGGTGAACAGTGCGATCTTGGCGCGGACCATGGCGCGGTACGCCTTGTAGAGTGGCAGCAACGGCAGAGCCTCGAAGTCGTCCCGGTATTCCAGGTAAGTATTCAGCACCTGGTTGGCGAGGGCACTTTCCCCGCGGGACTCCAGATCCATCAGCAGGAACGCGAGATCGTTGATGACATCAATCCAGCGGAACGGCTCGCTGAATTCGATGCAGTCGAAAACGGTGACCTCACCCTCGAAGCGGGTGATATTCGCCAGATGGAGGTCGCCGTGGCATTCCCGCACCATACCGCTGGCGCGGCGTTCGGCGATCAGCTCCCGGTGCCGCTCGAAGGTGGATTCGGTCCAGGCCTGGAGGTTATCCAGCTGCAGAAGCAGATCCGAGTCGTCAATCATCGGACGGATCTGGTCGAAGTTCTCCTGCATGGCGGCAAACACAGCCTCCGGGGTTCCAAGCGGCTTTTCATCAGGCACGGGCGGCAACTGTTCGTGGAAGGCGGCGACCTGACGGGCAAGATCGGTCAACAATTCGGGCGCCAGTTTCCCTTGTTCCTGCAGGCGATCGAAAAGCTGGTCCTGGCCGAACTGCCGCATCTTGATGGCGTATTCGAAAGCCTCGCCCTCGCCGCCAAGGATAGGAGCTTCCGGTGTCCCGGTGATGGGCACCACCTCCAGATACAGGTTTTCCGCGAGCCTCCGGTTGAGTCGCAGCTCCTCCTCGCAGAAATGTTTTCTGCGATCGAGAGTGGAGAAGTTCAGGAAGCCGAAATCCATGGGCTTCTTGATCTTGTAGGCGTAGTCACCGGTCAGGATCACCTGTGAGATGTGAGTTTCGATAACCTGCAAACCATCGACAGGATGGTCGTACAGGTCTGGATTCTGCATGGCCAGAATCAGATTGCCTGGGGATGTCTCACTCACCGTGCTCTCCTCGCGTTCCCTGAACCCATTGATTTTTCTTGCTCTATCATAACGGGCAGATTACAGAAATAACACACGGATGGCCTGCCTTCCTCACCGCTCCCTTCGTTATAATCGCGGCATGAAAAAATCCAAAGCATCTTCCAGCCCGAGGCGAAAGCCCTCCAGACGTTCCTCCAACAACGGTCGCCGGCCGTGGTTCTGGCGTTTTATGTTCCGGTTATGTGCCATCGGTCTCGTTTTGCTGGCTGGCTGGATGGTTTACCTCGATGCCGTGGTGACCTCCCGTTTCGAGGGCCGGCGTTTCGAGGTTCCGTCCCGGGTTTACGCGCGCCCTCTGGAGCTTTTCGATGGCGCCAGCGTCAGTGCCGGTGCCCTGGAGAGGGAACTGAGCCTCTCCGGTTTCCGTAAGGGTGACGGCAGGAAATCCGGCAGTTACCAGCGCACGGGCAATCGCTTTGTGATCAGTACCCGGGGCTTTTCCTTCCCGGACGGCGATGAACCCAGGCGCAGGATCTCACTGATGATATCTGGCGATCGGGTTCAGGGCTTTTCGGTGATTGAAGGCGATAATGCCCCGATTGTGCGGCTTGAGCCGGCGCAGATTGGCGGCATCTACCCGGCGCACAAGGAGGACCGGGTGCTGGTTCAGCTGGATGAAGTGCCGGCCCTGTTGCCCACCACTCTGATGGCGGTGGAGGATCGTAACTTCTACGACCATTTCGGCATCGCGCCACTTTCTATTGGCCGGGCCATGCTTGCCAACATCCAGGCCGGGCGCATCGTTCAGGGTGGCAGCACGCTGACTCAACAATTGGTGAAAAACTTCTTTCTGACTCGAGAGCAGACGCTGGTGAGAAAGGCCAACGAAGCCCTGATGTCGGTGCTCCTGGAGTTGCACTATGAAAAAGACGATATCCTCGAAACCTATCTGAACGAGGTCTACCTCGGACAAGCCGGTACGCGCAGCATTCATGGTTTCGGTCTTGCCAGCCAGTTCTATTTTGGCGAATCCCTCAAGGATCTGGATGTGCACCAGATCGCTTTGCTGGTGGGCATGGTCAAAGGCCCCAGTTACTACAATCCGCGCCGCCACCCGGAGCGCGCAACCGAGCGGCGGAATCTGGTGATTTCTGAAATGGAACAGGCCGGCCTCATTGAGCCGGGGCGCGCGTCCAGGGCTCGTGGATTGCCGCTGGGCGTCAGTGAGCGCCCGTCGTATTCGGAAAATCGGTACCCGGCCTATATCGATCTGGTTCGGCGACACCTTGCCCGCGATTACAAGGAAGAGGATCTGCGCAGTGAAGGTTTGCGGATTTTCACGACCCTGAACCCGGCGATCCAGTACGCGGCAGAGTATGCGGTAACCGATACCCTCCCGAGGCTGGGCGGCGGGCAGAATGCCGAGGCGCTGGAAGCGACTCTGGTGGTAACGGCGAAGGATTCCGGGGAAGTGCTGGCACTTGTGGGTGGCCGCGATCCGCAATTTGCCGGGTTCAACCGGGCACTGGATGCCAACCGTCCCATCGGGTCGTTGATCAAGCCGTTTATCTATCTGTCGGCGTTGCAGGAGCCGGAGAGGTATACCCTGACCACACCGGTGCTGGATAAGAGCTTTACCCTGGAATTCGACGATGGCAAACGCTGGCAGCCCAAGAACTATGATGGCGAGGAGCGGGGCGAAGTACCCCTGCACAAGGCCCTGTCCCACTCTTACAACCTGCCTGCCGTGCGTGTCGGGCTGGATATCGGAGTGGATCGGGTGCAGGAGACGCTGACAGCGTTCGGCGTCGATACCCCGATTTCACGTTACCCGTCGATGCTTCTGGGCTCGGTTTCCATGAGCCCGGTGACCGTGGCGCAGATCTATCAGGGGCTGGCGACATCCGGCTTCAATACGCCGCTGCGCACGATCCGTGAAGTCACGGACGCCGGCGGTGAGGCGCTATCCCGTTACAGTCTTGAAGTTGAGCAAGTGGCCGATCCCGCCGCCGTGCACCTGGTGCAATACGCAATGCAGGAAACCATGCAGGAGGGGACAGGACGCTCTGCCTATTACACCGTGCCTGAAGAGCTCAGTCTTGCCGGCAAGACCGGCACCACCGATGATGGTAGGGACTCCTGGTTTGCCGGGTTCAGTGGCGACCTGCTTGCGGTGGCCTGGGTTGGGCGGGATGATAACGGGCCAACTTCACTGACCGGGGCCAGTGGCGCTCTGCCGGTGTGGTCGAGGTTTATGGCGCAGGTTCCCCAGCACGGCTTCTCGCCGGTGGTACCCGACGGGGTCAGTTATCACTGGGTGAATTCGGAGCGGCAGGCACTCACAGACGAATACTGCGACAATGCCCGCCTGCTGCCCTACATTGCTGGCAGTGAACCCACGCAGACAATTTCATGCTCCGGAACTCTGGAACGTCGAATCCGGGGTTGGTTTGAAGGACTGTTTCAATGATTGACCGACTTTCGTTAAGGACTGCCCTGATCGCCACGCTGCTATCCGTGGCTGGTTGTGCTTCCGGGCCAGGAGGCGGAATCTACGTGCCGATCGGCAGTGAGCCGGCCAAGGCGCCCGAACCACCCAGAACCAGTACTGATAGCGAAGAAAGCGAAGCCCCCGTGTGGCGCAAGAGCGAACAGCCAGAGGCGGCTTCGGAAACCCGGGAACCGGCCCGGTCCAGCTCCCCTAGCTATCGGGAAACCGGGGATGGGCTCTCACCGGCGGCGCTCAGCCTGGTACGTGAGGCCGATCAGCTGTTGGCCCAAGGTAACGTCTCTGGCGCTATCGCACGCCTCGAACGGGCACAGCGGATCGCCCCCCGATCTGCGGAGGTGTATTTCAAGTTGTCCGAGGCCTATGTGGCGGGTAATCAGTTGGGCTCAGCGGAGCAGTTCACCCTGAAGGGGTTGTCCCTGGCGGGAAGTGATATTCGGCTGCAGAGAGCCGGCTGGCTGTTGCTGGCGGATATTCGCCGGGCTCGAGGTAATGTGGCGGGTGCGGATCAGGCCGAGGAAAGGGCCGCCGCACTCTAACTGTTTCTTGCCTGGCAGGCGGTCCCTGTTGTTCAGCGACCGACTGCCAGGACAGGTGCTTATTCGACCAGAGGAATCAGCTCGGCTTCGGTTGTCTGGTTGGCAACAACCTCAAGGCTCTGTGTTCCCTCGAAGTCAAGGTTGTCATCCTCCTCGTTGTTGTCCTCCTGGCAGCTGTAACTGATGGTGTAGTTACCCTCTGGCAGGAATGCTGCCGTATAGCTGTAGAGGCTAGATTCATCATCGAGCTCAACCGGCACAATCATTAAAGGGTTGCCTTCCTCATTGTTTACATTCAGATCTGAGGTTTCGGCATTCTCACCAGAGAAGACGTAAACAGCGCCGTCATACTCACAATCAGCCACACCGTCGTCTTCGAGGCGCGTCGAGCGGATCAGCGCCACATCAACTTGTCCACTGATAGAGCCAACCTCAAGGTTGTTGACCAGTCTCAGGGACGGTTTCAGCATATAGTCGGCCAGGGCCTTACCCTGAGGGTCGAC
This sequence comes from Marinobacter sp. L-80, assembly GCF_056859395.1. NCBI lineage: Bacteria > Pseudomonadati > Pseudomonadota > Gammaproteobacteria > Pseudomonadales > Marinobacteraceae > Marinobacter > Marinobacter sp. L-80. The sequence goes on along the minus strand of NZ_JBSXOI010000041.1, from coordinate 17,319 downwards.
GATGGACTTGCGCACGTCAAAGTCGATGGTGAAGTTGGTGGTTGTGTCTGCGGCCACCAGGAATTCACCCTTAAGCTTGAGGCCACTTTGCTCGCCAGACGGAACTGCCAGTGAGTACTCGCTGTCGCCTGTAGATTCGCGCTTCACAAACGAGTTATCCGTGTCGACAATCAGTCGAAGTTCGGTGTATGTGCCGGCAGGTACTTCTTCATCTGTAATCAGAGGTTCGCTCAGGCCACCCTGAAGATCCAGCAGATTCACCTGTTCGAAGCCTTCAAGGGGAAATTCCACCCATTGTCCTTCCTCGGGTTTTAAACGAATTTCCGTGAAAGCAATGGTGACATTGCTCAGGTCCATGGCCGGGGCGTCGGTAATACCGAAGGACACTGTTCCGGTGCCCGAAGACGCTGAACTGTCGCTACCACTGCCACCACAGGCCGCCATGCCCGCAGCAAGAGTTGAAATGGCAATAAGTTGAACCGAACGTTTCATATAAACCTCCAAGGTTTATTTGCTGGACTCATAGCGAAGCAACATCGCTACCTGACTCCACCCTCACGCTGCGGTAGAGGGCAGAGTTCCGGAAATTTTGTTAACGTTCCCTAATGTCTGGGCAACCGTTGAATCGTCAGATCGGGAACGCGGCCAATGCATCGGCCCGGCGACTTGAGATAGACTTCGCCGCTGGCATGAACCCACGCAGGTAAACAACGGCTTTGGCAATTTTTCCTTTCAAGCCCTCGAAGTCCCGGCGTTTTGACGCTCTGGTGCGGCCCCATCTGGATGCGATGTACCGGTTTGCTTACCGTCTGGCGGGTCAGCAACAGGATGCTGAGGATCTGGTTCAGGATGTGGTGGTCAAGCTATTCCCAAAGCTTGATGAGCTGGAAAGCGTTGACCAGCTAAGGCCCTGGCTGAATCGGGTGCTCTACAGGCAGTTTATTGATCAGGTGCGGCGTAAGAACCGACAGAGTGACCGCCCGTTGACGGAGCTGGTCGGCAGTGAAAGCCAGGCCGATTGGCTGGACAGCCTCGAATCCGACAGTGTTGGCCCGGATCTGCAACTGGAGCAGTCGCGCCTTGGACCGGCATTGGATCGGGTCATGATGACTCTGACGCCCGATCAGCGAACTCTTTTGTTGCTTCATGATGTGGACGGCTGGCGCCAGGAAGACATCGCGGAGGTGCTGGACATCCCGTTGGGAACCGTGAAATCGCGATTGCACAGGTGTCGGGCCGCCCTGCGAAAGAAATTGCAGCGGGAGCTGGAACCAACCGAGCCGGCCGGACGTGTGGGGGAGTGAGGTGAAGACAATGTCCTGCAATGAAATCCGGGTGGATCTACCCGCCTACATCAACAATGAGCTTTCCGCCCCCGCCCGTGACCGGGTGCAGGAGCACGTTGCTGCCTGCACGTCGTGCAGAGAGAGGCTTGCCTCGGAGCGGTCTCTGAACCGGGCGTTGCAGGAGCAATTCAGAGTCCCTGGGCCTTCCCCTGATTTTCACAGCCGTGTTTTGTCCTCTGCCCGAGGCGAAGCCAGACCGGAGTCCGGATGGAGTCACGGGGCACTGGGTGGCGCCATTGCGGCGGCTCTTGCCCTGGGTATCGGCCTGGGCTTTCTGTTCCAGCCCGATGATGTGACTGATAGCGCCCAGCCTGTTGTCGCGTCCTCGGCGTCCTCGGACAGTGCCGCTGAAGAGTCGGCAAACGGGATTGCCGAACCTGTTGAGAAAACCGTGCGCCTTGCCTTCCGTTCGGGTGAGGCTCTGGAAAACGTTACGCTTACCTTGGAGCTGCCACCGAATGTGGAACTGGCTTCCTGGCCGGGGCATCGGGAGCTTAGCTGGCAGGTGAGCCTGAACGCTGGGGAGAACGTCCTGTCGCTGCCCCTGAAGCTCCTCTTTCCCGGTGCCGGTGAGTTGGTGGCCCGACTGGACACCGGAGATCGCCAGAAAACCTTTCGGGCCCCGATTCCCGAATATCCACAACGCCCGGTCGAGGATCCCGAATCATGACAGGTTGCAGGTTCTTATTGAGTGCCAGGCTGGTCGGATTGCTGATGTTGGGGTTTTGGGTCCCTGCAACAACACTGGCTAATGATGATCTGGATGTTACCATGCGAATGGTGACTGACGACGCAGAACTCACCGATTCGGTCGTGCGGGAAATCGAGTTGCCCCGCGCTATCGAAAAACCCGAGAATCCGGGTGAGTCTGGCTCTCGAGGGCTGGATACGGCGAGTGAAGCCCGAGAAAGGGGGCGCGAGTTTGGTGAGTCCATGTCCGAAAAAGCCAGGCAATCCCGGGAGCTGATCAAGGGTAAGCCTGAGTTACCGGAGCGGCCGGAACGCCCAGAGCTGCCGGATGCACCAGGGCTGGATCGCTGAAACCGGATACATAACCGGACCTGCCCCGCGTGGATTAATCCGGAGAAACCTGTTTGCTGGTATTTTGGCGCGCCCTGTCCCTGATCCTGTTGTTAATGCCCACGATGATTCTTCAGGCGGCTGAAACGGAAGCCGGCATGGAGGATTTCCGTGCCGGCGTTGAAGCCTTTGAAGCAGGAGACCTGAACGCCGCGAAACAGCGCTTCCAGAGGGCCGTTGATGCTGGCCTGAGATCTCCCTCGCTTTTCTATAACCTCGGTGTTGTCTGCTACCAGCTGGGCGATTATGGCGCCGCTGAATCTGCCTTCCGTTCCTTGCTCGACGGCTCCAATGGCGCCCTCGCGCGTTATAACCTCGGTCTGGTCGCGCTTGCCACGGAGGAGTCTGCCGAAGCCCGTCGCTGGTTCGAGCAGGCCTCGGCCGAGAGCGCTCCGGATAAGATTCGGACACTGGCTCGGGCGCAACTGAATAGACTGGCCGGCGGAGTTCCGTCGTCGGCCGGTCAGCCCTCCATTCGCGGCTATCTGGGTATCTCGGGCGGTTACGATTCCAATATTGCCGGCCTGCCCGAGGATACGGCGTCGAGTGAAGGTGGGGTGTTCCTCGAGGCGCTGGCTGCCGGAACCTACGAGCGGCCAGTCGGCACCCGCTCACGGCTTGCCCTCGATGCTGCCGCCTACTCCCGGGAACATACGTCCGATGAAGAATACGACACTCAGGTGTTGCAGGGACGACTGGCCTGGTCTGAGACCCTCGCTGCAGTTGAGCGCGGCGCTCTGGTGTCGTTGGTGAAGTCCTGGTTTGGCAGCGAATCCCTTGAGACCCGATACGGCATCGAGGGGTTTTATCGTTGGCGTGAGTGTTCGCTACCCGTAGCCCCGGATCAGTGTGGAGTTGCCCTGGCGGCGGCTACCGTGAATGGTGGTTCAGGCTTCGAGGCCTATGACGGACAGTGGTATCGGGCACGCGTTCATGCGCGGAAGTACCTGGGACCCTGGCGATTGGACGGCGACTACTCACTGGAAATCAATGACCGGCGGGATCTGCAAACAACCAGTGAGTTTATCAGTGTCTCACCTACCCACCACACACTGGAGTTTGCCGGTCGCTACCGCTGGCGGCCAGATATCGTATTCGGAACGATGGGCTCTGTTCGCCACAGTCGATACCGGGACGCCCATCAAGTGGTGTCCGGGGAAGGCGAGAGCGGTCGCAGAACAGATAACCGTCTGGAGATCGGATTGCTGGCGGAAAAGTCTCTGGACAGCCTTTGGCTGGTCCGGGGGGAGTGGCTGGTTCGGGATAACAGAAGCAGTCTGTCGCAGTATGACTATCAGCGCCAGACCCTGATGTTCACCCTCGAAGGGGCCTTCTAGCTCTGCAAGGCAAAGCCAGAAGGCGGGCTACCCGTTACAGTCCTGCGTTTCTCAGGCGGTTGGCGTGTTGCTTGAAAACCGCTTTTGGATCAGTTTCGAAGAGGCTGTGCAGGCCCAACGCCTGATTCACTTCATCCAGATGGTTCATGAAGTAATTATCCCGGATAACCTTGCCAAAGCGGCTGCTGCAGCGGCCTACCAGACCGTCGTTCTGGCTGAAGCCGAAGGCGAGGCTGGTGGTGCCCAACAACGCGTCGGACGGATCCAGAACGTTGGTCAGAACACCGGTGCCACCCCAGGAGTAGAAGCGGACACCATTTGCCGAGTAGGCGCCTTCACCGCAAGCGGTGGTTGGAATCCCAGCAGGGGCAAAGTTGTTGAATTCGGCGCTGCCCTGAGTGGTGAGGGATTCCAGGCTTGACCGCAGGTCCTGGTTATAACCGCCACCGGACAGCAGATCGATAAGCCCACCCAATGCATTACCCAGACTGGCCGCCAGGCTTTCGGCAGGGGAGCCGTAGATAAGGTCGGCGACCGGCGAGCCTTTATGGGGCGAGCCGACGGACGTCACTGAGGCGACCAGATCCGGCCGCACCCTGGCGATGTAACGGGCCGTGGGGCCCCCGTGGCTGTGGCCAATCAGATTGACCTTGCCGTGCACCGCGGCGATCGCCTGTACCTGCGGCAGAAGCGCTTCACCGCGAGCAATGGTGCTGTCCAGGGCGGGCACCTGAGTGGTGTAGACATCAGCGCCGTATTTGCGGAGATCCTCGGCGACGCCGTACCAGTAGTCCACGCCGGCAATCGAATCAAAGCCGAACATGCCATGCACCAGCACAACCGGGTAGCGAGTATCCGTATAGTTTGAAGGGGTAGAGTCCCACCACCAGGCGGCGGAGGGGGCCGACCAGGCCACAGTCAGGGCCAGGGCCATTGCTTGGATCCAGAGTTTCATTGTCGTTCCTACAGTTTGATGTTGTGTTTGTTATTCAAACTGCGGCTCAACCTAACGGGTTGCTCCAGAGACTTCCTGCTCGTACTGCATCTGCCTGTAGGCAGACCGAGTGCTTCCGTGCGCTGACTTGATTTTTGTGTTTGTTAGATTGGTGCCGTCAGAGCATCTCGGTAGAGATTAGATCAACATTTGATCAGGCTGGATGGTAAGTCAACGGCACAAGAGGCCAGGCAGGGGTATTCGCCGTGGAACTGTGATGCCCATCACATCGGTGGCCCCGCAGGACATGTTCTGCGGGGCAGCGATGGGGACAGCGGAAGTATCAGAGCGTGGCCATGACCTTTTTGGCCGCCGCTACCGTATCGGCGATGTCCTGTTCGGACAGTGCCGCTGTCGTAAAGCCAGCCTCAAAGGCGGATGGTGCCAGGTATACGCCTTCTTTAAGCATGCCCTGGAAGAACTTCTTGAACCGTTCGACATCACAGCCCATCACCTGGTCAAAGCGGGTAACAGAGCTTTCCTCGGTAAAGAAGAATCCGAACATGGCCCCGGCACTCTGGACCGTCAAAGGGATGCCAGTGGCGTCAGCGGCTTCTTTCAGGCCGTCGCGAACGGCATTGGTTTTCTCGGTCAGCCGGTCGTGGAAACCGGGCTCGGAGATTGCGTTCAGTGTCGTCAGGCCGGCGCACATGGCCAGGGGGTTACCGCTCAGGGTGCCTGCCTGGTAAACCGGTCCCAATGGTGAGATGTGTTCCATGATTTCCCGTTTGCCGCCAAAGGCGCCGACCGGAAGTCCGCCACCAATCACCTTGCCCAGTGCGGTGAGGTCCGGGGTTACGCCATACAGCCCCTGCGCGCCGCCAAGGGAAACCCGGAACCCGGTCATTACTTCGTCGAAGATCAGCACGGTGCCGTGCTCGTCGCACACTTCCCGCAACCCCTCCAGGAAGCCTGGGACCGGTGGAATGCAGTTCATATTGCCAGCGACCGGCTCTACGATAATCGCGGCGATCTGGTCGCCCATCTCCCGGAAGCATTCGCGAACGCTGTCCATGTCGTTGTAGGTCAGCGTGATGGTGTGCTCAGCCAGGCTGGCGGGGATGCCCGGGGAATTCGGCACGCCCAGGGTGAGGGCGCCGGAGCCTGCTTTGACCAGCAGTGAATCCACGTGGCCGTGGTAGCAGCCCTCGAACTTCACGATCTTGTCGCGACCGGTGTAGCCCCTCGCCAGGCGGACAGTGCTCATGGTGGCCTCGGTACCCGAATTCACCATGCGGACCAGTTCGATGGATGGCACCAGTTCGCACACTTTCTTGGCCATCTCGGTTTCGAGGGCGGTCGGCGCACCATAGCCAACGCCCAGATCAACCTGCGCATGCAGGGCGTCTTTGATGCGTTGGTCACCGTGGCCAAGAATCATGGGGCCCCAGGAGCCGATGTAATCGATGTAGCGCTGATCGTCTTCGTCGTAAAGATAGGCGCCCTGGGCGTGCTTGAAGAAAATCGGCGTGCCGCCAACGCCTCGAAAGGCCCGGACCGGAGAATTCACGCCACCGGGGATGTATTTCTGGGCCTGCTCGAACAGGGTTTCGGAGTGCGTCATGGATCTGGGCTCCTGTTATTCCGGAAGTGAAAAAAGTGGATGATGGCTTGCGAACAGGCGCTCGAACGCTTTGGCTCGCATCTCAATGTCATGTGTGTCGCCGCCAAAAAGGCCGCCTACCACGGCGAGCATGTCGGCCCCGGCACGGATAAGAGGTTCGCCGTTGTCTGTGGTTACCCCGCCGATGGCGGTGATCGGGAGGCCGAAACGCTTCGCGTCGGTCAGCACACCGGGAGGCGCTGCCGGGGCGCCGGGTTTGGTCGACGACGTATAAAATCGCCCGAACGCCAGATAGTCCGCGCCCGCCCCCAGAGCAGCCTGTGCAAGTGCGAGATCGGCGTGACAGGTTATGCCGATTATGGCCTCATCACCGAGAAGGCGGCGGGCCGCTGCCACTGAGCCGTCCGTCTGACCCATGTGTACCCCGGCAGCCCCGACCCGTTTCGCGAGATCAGGATCGTCGTTGATCAGCAACGGAACGCCCGCATTTCGGCATACAGCCTGCAAACTGACCGCCTGGGAAATCCGTTCAGCCATCGGCGCGCTCTTTTCGCGATATTGTACCATGACCGCGCCGCCCCGAAGCGCAGCCTCAACCGATTCGATCAGTGTTTCGGGTGGTGTCAGTACGCTGTCGGTAATGGCGTAGAGCCCCGGGCGCAGCCCTTTACTCATCGCTCCCACAGAATACCTCGATCCGGCACCGGCTGGCCTTTACCGACTTCCAGAGCGTGGAGTATGGCGCGATGAACGTAGTTCTGGGCCTGGGAAATGGCGGCTCGGGGCGACAGCCCGGAGGCTCTGCCGGCAGAAATGGCCGCTGCCAGGGTGCAGCCGGTGCCATGGTACTCACCACCGATTCGTTCAATTTCCCAGCGCATGGGCTCCGGGGCGTGGTTATAGAGCGTGTTGATAATGTGAATGCCGGTGCCGTGTCCACCAGTGGCCAGCACGGATTCGCAGCCGCCCTTCAGCAGATTGTCGGCGGCCTGATCGGCGTCTTCACTGTTGCCGAGCATGGCCAGTTCGACGCCATTGGGCGTGATCATTTCGGCCACGGGAAAGAGCTTCTCCTTCATCGCGCTGACCAGTTCGTCGTCGGCTAGATCACCGCCCCCTGCGGCTTTGATCACCGGGTCGGTAATCACGGGAATGCCCGGATGTTCACGGATGAAATCCACGAGCACATCCACCAACGCAGCATTGCCCAGGGCACCGGTTTTGATGGCATGAATCGGGGAATCATCGGCGAGACACTGGAGTTGTTTTCGGATCAGGTCTGCCGATACGGGCTCGGCGCCATACACGTTACGGGTGTCCTGCACGGTGAGGCAGGTAAGAACCGGCAAGGGATGGCAGCCAAGGGAGGTGACGGCCTGGATGTCGGCCTGAATGCCCGCGCCGCCGGACGGATCAAGGCCGGAAAGAATCAGAACCTGTGGTCGGGTGTAGCGTTTGATGACTCAGCTCCTCAAAACGGTTTGACAACAGCCAGGATAACAACGGCCAGAAGAATCAGCACCGGCAGTTCGTTGAACCATCGGTAGAACACGTGGCTTCTAGTGTTCTGGTCGTCCCGGAAGACCTTTACAAGGTGCCCGCAATAGAAATGGTAAACGATCAGAATGGCCACCAGAAACAGCTTGGCATGCATCCAGCCCTGGCTGAAATAGCCGGAGGCATTGTAACTGATCAGCCAGACACCGAAGACGACGGTGGCGACCATTGAAGGGGTGGTAATGCCCCGGTAAAGCTTGCGTTCCATGATCTTGAAGCGCTCACGACCGGGCTCGTCCTCGCAGGCCGCGTGGTAGACGAACAGTCTGGGCAGATAGAAAATGCCGGCGAACCAGCACACTAGTGAAATAATATGGAAGGCTTTCACCCACAGCATTCGTCAGCTCCGTCGGTATTGGTAGTAACTCTCGATATCGGCTTTCAGCACCACGCCGTATACCCGCTGGATCATTGGCGCGACGTGACGTTGTACGTAAAGGGCCTCGGCATTGGTTGCATCGAACTCGTTTAATGCCTCCTCGAGGGTGGCCTGATATTGCACGGGGGCCACGTCGCGACGGTTCGCAGGTATGTCCATCAGGTCAATGGACTCGGGCGGTTCGATCTCTTCCTCGGACACCAGCTTTTCGGTGTCCTCCAGATATCGGGCGAGATCCACCGCCGGCAACAGGGCGGTCGGCCCGCTGCTGCCCTCAACCACCAGCCACTTCGGCTCGGATTTCAGTACTTTCCGCGCTTCTTCTACTGTCAGGTGCCGTTCGGTGCGCAATATACTGCGATCCATGATTGCGCCAACCGATACCCGCCGCAGCGCCTGAATCACCGGGGAATTCTGATAGCTAAGCCCCTGGTTCTTGAGAATGGTCAGGAACAGTGACCTCTTTCCGAACGCCTCGCTGGTCACCAGGCTCGAGGTGGTGATGATCAGCATGCCCGGGAGGATGATGTTGGGGTTACGCGTGAGCTCCATCAATGCCATCAGGGCGGCGAGTGGCGCCTGCAGTACGGCGCCCATCATGGCTCCCATGCCGAGCATGGCGTAGAAGCCAACAGAGGAAGCCTGCTCCGGCATGATCTGGGCGCCAATCAGCCCCATGGCGCCGCCCAGGGTTGCCCCCATAAACAGGGTGGGGCCGATCACGCCACTTGGCATGCCCAGCCCGATGGAGAGCGATGTAATCACCAGTTTGGCGGCCCCGGCTCCGAGCAGGAGCCAGAACCCGAGTTCGCCGTTAATGGTTTCGTTGACGGTGTCGTAACCGATACCCATGGTTTCCGGAATAAAAATGGCAAATGGCACCATCAGAAGACCCGCAAACGTGATGCGCAACAGCACTGGGCGGTGGTGATGCTTGCCCATAGTGTCAACCAGCTGGATAAACAGCGCGGCCGAAATGCCGATAATCACCGCTATGGCGAGTATCCAGGGGATTTCCGTTAGCGAGTTCATGGTCAGCGCCGGCACGTTAAAGGCCGGCTCTGTGCCATAGACCGCCTGAGTAACGATGGCAGCGCTGACAGAGGCCAGGATAATCGGTGTAAAACCCGCAATGGTGTATTCCATCATCACCACTTCCATGGCGAAGATGACGCCGGAGATCGGCGTGTTGAAAGAGGCTGAAATGGCGGCCGCACAACCGCAGGCCACCAGTGTCCGGATGCTGTTGTTCGGAAGCCGCATCCACTGGCCCATCAGGCTGGAAAAAGCCGCTCCCAGGTGCACGGCAGGCCCCTCACGACCCGCCGACTGACCACTGACCACGGTGGCAACGCCCGAGATGAACTGCACGATCGCGCTGCGCATGGAAATGTAGCCCTGGTGGTAGTTCAGGCGTTCCATCACATGCACAATCCCGACCTTGCGGTCATGGGTGGCCAGACGATGCATCAGCAGCCCCAGACCGAGGGCGCCAGCCAGAGGCAGGAGCCCGCGGGTAATCAGGTCCAGTTGTTCGAAGGATTCGGAGCCATTCCCGGGCAGGAAATGCTCAAGCGGCCATTCGATAGCCAGCCGAAAAACCAGGATCACGCCGCCGGTAATCAACCCGGATAACAGGCCGAGTACGGCCAGTTGTGGCAATGCATCAACACCGGACAGTCGGCGCCGGAAAACAGGAATCAGATGCTCGGTAATCTGGTGCCAGATTTTCTGCATGAGGCCAGCGTTCCGGTGGATTTGGGTGGACTGTCAGAAAGATTCTGACAACATTGTAACGGTCGCCCTGAGGGCTGCAATAAGTCATTGGTTTATCATGGTAGACTACGGCGTCAAAGCTCTTAATTCTGATACGACGTCGCTGGAGAAAATGGTGATTAGAGTAGGCATCGTTGGAGGCACCGGCTACACCGGTGTGGAACTGCTGAGAATCCTCGCGGTTCACCCTGAAGTTTCGGTCAGTTGCATTACCTCCCGGTCTGAGGCGGGCATGCCGGTAGCGGACATGTATCCCAATTTGCGCGGCCATTATGACCTGGCGTTTTCGGAGCCGGATGTAGCCGTGCTTGGAGACTGCGATCTGGTTTTCTTCGCCACGCCTCATGGTGTGGCCATGAGAATGGTTCCGGAACTGATGTCGGCCGGCGTGCGTGTAGTGGATCTGTCCGCCGATTTTCGTCTGAAGGATCTGGATGTCTGGGCCAACTGGTATGGCATGGCCCATGAAAGCCCGGAATGGGCGGAGAAGGCGGTTTACGGTTTGCCGGAAGTGGTGCGCGATGAAATCCGCACTGCTCAACTGGTGGCTAATCCGGGTTGCTATCCGACTGCAGTTCAGCTGGGATTCCTCCCGTTGCTGGAGCAGGGACTGGTGGATCCAAAGCGCCTGATCGCCGACGCCAAATCCGGCGCCAGCGGCGCGGGCAGGCAGGGCAAGATCGGCATGCTCCACGGGGAGATCGGTGAAAGCTTCAAGGCCTACGGCGCCTCGGGGCACCGTCATCTGCCCGAAATCCGCCAGGGTTTGTGCGGTGCTGCTGGCGGGGATGTGGGTGTGACGTTCGTGCCCCACCTGATTCCGATGATCCGCGGCATCGAGGCGACGCTCTACGCCGAGCTGAAGAATCCGGCGGACTTTGATCGGCTCCAGGCCCTGTTCGAGCAGCGTTTTGATGACGAGCCTTTTGTCGATGTGATGCCTTTCGGCAGCCATCCGGAAACCCGGAGCGTGCGTGGGGCGAACCAGTGTCGCATGGCACTGCACAGGCAGGAACAGAGCAACGTTGTTATTGTTTCTTCCGTCATTGATAACCTGGTTAAAGGTGCAGCCGGGCAGGCGGTCCAGAATATGAACATCATGTTTGGCCTGAAAGAAACCATGGGGCTTGAGGCCCCGGCGCTTTTGCCTTGATACCCAAGGGAAGATTGTGAGCGAACAGCGAAAGCCGGCTGAAGAGTATGTGGTCATCCGGCATCGACCGGGTTATCGCCTGCGCAGAACCACCATCCTTCTGGTTTTTACCGTGGTAGCTGCGGTCGTGGGGTATGCCGCTGGGCTCGCCCAGGGCGGGTTCCGTTTTTCCAGTGCCGAGGAGTCGAACCAGGTGCTGGAAAACGAGGTCGAGAAGCTCCGGGATGATTATCGCAAGGCCCGGCAGCAGCTTATCAACCTTGAGCGTGGGCAGGCGATTGACGAGCAGGCCCTGAACCAGGCGCGAAAAACCATTGTGGATCTGGAAACCCGCATTGTGTCACTGCAATCGGACCTGACTTTCTATAAAAACATCATGGCTCCGTCGGAAACCAGCAAGGGGCTTCAGGTAGACAGCTTTTCACTGGTTCGGGCTCGCAATCAGGACAGTTATGACTTCAAGTTGGTGCTGACCCAGGTCGGCAACAACAAGAGCTACATTTCCGGTGTGGTGGCAGTCAATGTCATTGGTTTGCGGGATGAGGAAAAAGAGGTCATCGCCTTGCGTGATCTTTCGGAGGATATAGCCGATCTCGGTGTGAAATTCCGTTTCCGGTATTTTCAGGATGTCGAAGGTTCCCTGAAACTGCCGGAAGAATTCGAACCGCTTGAGGTCCAGGTGGTAGCCCAGGCGGAGGGAAGAAAATCCTCGCAAGCCGAGCGCACCTTTAACTGGGACGATTTAACGGAGAACTGACATGCTTGGCAAGAAAAAGCAGAAACCGCGCCGGCCCACCGGCCATTTTGATACCCTGATTTCCTCACGAACGACCGTGGAAGGCGATGTGCATTTCAGCGGTGGGCTTCACGTGGATGGCCGTATTCGCGGTAAAGTGGTTGCCGATGAGGGCACCGATGCGGTACTGAGGGTCTCGGAAGTTGGCGAAGTAACCGGCGATATCAACGCGCCTCACGTCATTATTAACGGTACTGTGAACGGTGATGTTTACGCATCGGCACATCTTGAACTGGCGGAAAAAGCCTCTATTAATGGCAGCGTTTACTACAACCTGATCGAAATGGCGATGGGTGCCTCGGTAAACGGCAATCTGGTGCACCAGCGGGAGCCTGTCGGGCTGCTTTCCCAGGATGCAAAAGCTGCCGGATCCGTTCAAAAACAGGCTTCTGCCGGTGATCAGACTCCGGAGTCCGAGGTGTCGGAGGATGGTGGAAAGTCCGAATAGTTGATTGTTTTAGTCAGGAATACCATAATCGCCTGAGTTGTTCACGATAATCCGGAGGCGAACTTGAGCGCAGTTCAGCAACAAATAGCTACACCGCTGTTCTTCAGTGACAGTGCCGTTGCCAAAGTACGTGAGTTGATCGAGGAAGAAGAAAATCCCGAACTCAAACTCCGCGTCTTTGTGACGGGCGGGGGCTGCTCCGGATTTCAGTACGGCTTCTCGTTTGATGAAAGCCAGGATGAGGAGGACACCGTGATCGAGCGTGATGGCGTTTCTCTTCTGGTGGATCCGATGAGTTACCAGTATCTGGTGGGCGCTACGATTGATTATCAGGAAGGCCTGCAGGGCTCACAGTTCGTGGTCCAGAACCCCAATGCAAGTTCCACCTGCGGGTGTGGCAGTTCCTTCTCTATCTGATCTCTGATCCGAAAAGATTTCAGGCCGGGTAGATAGCACCCAGAATGCGAGGGCCGGCCGCGCCGGTTACGTCAGGAAGGTTTCCCGGCTTACCTTCGAAAGCCTGTTTTGCCAGCCAGGCAAACGCCACAGGCTCCACCATTTGAGGGTCGACCCCCAGTTCCGAGGTCAGTGACAGGCTGGCCTCCGGCAGAGCCTTGCCGAGCTCTTCCATCAGGAGTGGATTTCGCGCCCCGCCGCCACATACGTAGATCCGAACATCCTTGGTTTCAGGCAGCTGGTTAACAACGCTGTTGACGGTCAGCTGCAGCAAGGTCCTCTGAATGTCCTCGGTCGGAATCTCAGGGTGGCGACCTACCAGTGTTTTGACCCAGTCAAGATTGAACCGCTCTTTCCCCGTGCTTTTCGGGGGTGCCTTCGAGAAGTAGGCATCGGAAAGCATGTCCTCGAGAAGCTCCTCGTTAACCGATCCCTCGCGCGCCCAATGGCCGTCGCTGTCAAACGGAAGCCCGGTCTGGTCCAGGCACCAGGCATCCATCAGTGCATTGGCCGGGCCGGTGTCGAAACCGGTTGCAGGCGCGGTGGTGCTGGCCGGGAGCCAGGTGATATTGGCAATGCCGCCGAGATTAAGAATACAGCGGTTCTCTGTCTCCGAGCTGAAAAATGCCTTGTGGAAGGCTGGAACCAGCGGCGCTCCCTGGCCCCCAGCGGCCATATCCCGTCTCCGGAAATCTGCGACCGTCGTAATGTTGTTGACTTCGGATACCACGGAAGGATTGCCAATCTGGATCGAGAAGGGTGCTGTGCCGGAAGGCTGGTGACGAAGCGTTTGTCCGTGGCTGCCTATGGCGCGAATTGTCGCCCGGTCAAAGCCGGACGTTTGAATAACGTCGTTCGCCGCCTGGGCAAACAGGGTGCCGACCAGGGTATCCAGTTCACCGATTTCGTCAGGCGCGGCGTGATTCTGGCTGGCGGCCAGCAGCCGGTGGCGAATTTGATCGGGGTAGGGAGTCGTGTGCGAGGCGTGGATATGTACGGTGTTGTTCTGGAAAGACACCAGCACGGCATCAATGCCATCCATGCTGGTGCCCGACATCAACCCAATCCAGGCTTCCATTTGTTTCTCAGTCGTCTGAAGCCAGTGCGAGTTGCTGATAGCTCTCGCGGAACACGTCAAACTGCGCGATTCGCTGTTCGGTGAATTGCTTGAATCGGGCCATCTCGGAAGACGGAATGGGCTTGGCGTCCGGCAACTTGACCGTGCGGGAGTTGCGCGGCGACCCGTTCAGCCTGAACTCATAGTGCAGGTGAGGTCCGGTTACCATGCCCGATGAACCAACATGCCCGATGGTTTGGCCCTGCTTGACTCGGGTGCCATTCTTGATGCCTTTACCCAGGCGGCTCATGTGTGCATACAGCGTGGTGATGTTGTCGCCGTGCTGGAGGATGACAGTTCGTCCGTAACCACCTTTCCAGCCTGCGAATTTCACCCGACCGGAACCTGCCGCCTTGATGGGAGTTCCGGGAGGCGCTGCGTAATCGGTGCCTTCATGCGGACGTACTACGTCCAGAACGGGATGGCGGCGCTGAAGGTTGAACGGAGAAGAAATCCGGGCATTGATGGGGGTTCGCAGGAATGCCTTGCGCATGCTTTTGCCATCGGGAGCGTAGTAATCGCTGTCGCCATTGCTGTCGGTATAAAGCAGTGCGAGGTTTTCTTCGCCGCGGTTAACGAATCGTGCAGACAGGATCCGGCCGGTGTCGAACTTTTCGCCGTCTAGGTAGAGTTCTTCGTAAACCACTTCGAACTGGTCGCCCTTCCGGACGTCGTAGACAAAGTCGATATCCCAGCCGAAGATGCCTGCCAGCTCCATGGTCAGGCTGTCGTTGAGGCCCGCTTCGCGCGCAGCCAGATAGAGGGAGCCGTCAATGGTGCCTGATGCAAAGGCTGGCCGCGCTTCCGGTTTGCGAACTTCGGTTTCGCCGGTAAAGCTTTCGCCTTCTTTGGTAATCTTCAGGGTTTCCAGGCGGTTTCTCTGCAAGTCGATGGCAGCAAGCCCACCGTCTTCGGTTGTCGCAAAACGAATGGTTTCGCCGGCGTACAGGCGCTGGAGTTTTTCGGCCTCTCCGTCGCCATGAATAACCGAAAGCATGATGCCGTCGTTAAAGCCAGCTTTCTTGAACAGGGAGGACAGCGTGTCACCAGACTTGATCGCGAAGGTTTGCCATTCAATTTCCGGCAACTTCGGAGCGACAGGTTGCTCGGGAGCGGAAACGCTTGCCTGCTGCGTAGCCTCTGTCAGGACATCGGATTCAGGCGCTTTCGGCTGGGTGTCCGCAACGGGAGCCTCTGTCGGCATTGCTTGCTCAGGCGCTGCGCCGGTTTCGGAAACGGTGCCTTGCTCCAGATCCAGGGCATAGGACATCCGTTTGGCTTCAACGTTGCTGCTGGGGCTCATGAGAATGGCAGCGGTAACAACAACGGTAGCCGCGGCAGCAATGGTAATGTGAGTTTTAGGAAACATTTTCAGCACGTATCGCACCCGTTTTAATCGGTATTACGGCAGCTTGTACTACCTAATTAAAGCTGTTGTTCAAGTATAGTCCAACAGATTACCGTATAAAATGCATGCGGGACAGCGTGGAACATTACGGTTGCTGCTCCATCCTCCGGATTTCTTTTGACAGCGTTGTTATAATACGCCGCCCTGCAAAGTCGGTGTTGGCCAAAATCTGGTCAGCATATAGTAGCAGGGGAACAGGTAACTCACAGATTTCTTTTGTTGAACTCTGTAACTGACAGAATCTTTCCAAGATCAAAGCGGGGACGTGTTGTTCATGGCATCCATTGATGAAGCGTTGGCGATAATCAAGCGAGGCGTAGACGAACTCATTCCGGAAGATGAGCTCATCGAAAAATTGAAGGAAGGTCGTCCGCTGCGGATTAAGGCGGGTTTCGACCCCACTGCGCCGGACCTTCATCTTGGGCACACCGTTCTTATTAACAAGCTGCGGCAGTTTCAGGATCTTGGTCACGAGGTGATGTTTCTGATTGGAGATTTCACCGGAATGATCGGTGACCCCACCGGGAAAAGCGCCACGCGTCCTCCTCTAACAGAGCAGCAGGTCGCCGAGAACGCGGTCAGCTATAAAGAGCAGGTGTTCAAGATTCTTGATCCCGCGAAAACGCGCGTCATGTTCAATTCCGACTGGATGGGTAAGATGAGCGCCGCCGATATGATCAAGCTTGCCGGGCAATACACCGTTGCGCGAATGCTGGAGCGGGATGACTTCACCAAGCGCTACCGCGCCGAGCAGGCGATTGCGATTCACGAGTTCCTTTACCCGTTGGTTCAGGGGTATGACTCTGTCGCCATGGAGGCCGATGTTGAGCTGGGCGGGACCGACCAGAAGTTCAATCTTCTGATGGGGCGAATTCTCCAAAAGCACTACGGTCAATCGCCCCAGGTGATCCTTACCATGCCGATTTTGGAGGGGCTCGACGGTGTTCAGAAGATGTCCAAGTCTCTGGGCAATTATGTGGGCGTGAATGACTCGCCAGGTGAGATGTACACCAAGTTGCTTTCCATGCCGGATGATCTTCTATGGCGTTACTTCGAGCTGTTGAGCTTCCGGCCGCTTGCAGAGGTGGAGGAGTTCCGTAAGGCTGTCGCCGATGGTGCTAACCCGCAGGACTATAAGAAGTTGCTGGCGGAAGAGATTATTGCCCGGTTCCACGATGAGGAGGCAGCTCGCACTGCCCACAAGTCCGCCGGTAACCGAGTGGCGCTCGGCGAGATCCCGGACAATGTGCCGACTGTCGAAGTGCCTTTAGAGGGTCAGTCCGAGATTCCGATGGCGGCGGTGCTTCGCCTGGCGGGTTTGGTCAAGAACGGCGCGGCAGCCCGGGATGTCCTGGGGCGTGGTGCGGTATTTGTCGATGGTCAGAAATTCGAAGGCGATCGGATGTTTGTGGAAGGCGATGATTGCGTAATCCAGGCTGGCAAGAAGAAGATCGCCCGGGTTCTGATTACTGTCTGATCGATTTGGGGCGATTTTGAGTTTTTTTCAGAATCGCCGTTGACACCCTCGGGCAGGTCTGTAGAATGCGCATCTCTTTCGAGGGGAGCACCGCTGAGGCGACTGAGGAATCGAAAGATAACTGTTTGAAAGCGCTGAAGAAAATGAGTTTCAAAATTCTTCAGAAAGCAGTTGACAGGCAAGCGATTCACTGTAGAATGCGCGCCTCGAAACAAGCAGTAAGCCGGGTCATTTTTCGGCGCTTTCCGGAGACGGAAAATATCGAAAATAAACGGTTGACAAGGCGGCGCTACGATGTAGAATACGCGGCCTTGATTGAGCAACAGCTCAAACGCTCTTTAAAAAGTTGACCAAGTAATTCGTGTGGGCGCTGGCCGAGGTATTTCGGATATGAAATATCAGGACAGTGACTCGTCGAAATTGAGTTTTGT
>NZ_JBSXOI010000040.1:0-15589 GCF_056859395.1 Marinobacter sp. L-80 | reverse complement strand
TTCCTGGCTGGCCAACTCGGCAACAGTCAGACTGTGAGGTGGGGCCATCTTCTGGAGAATGGCTTCTTTACGTTCCGGTGAATAATGGGGCATGGTTGTCCTCTGAAATATTCAGGCGACAACTACGCTGACACATAGGGGGTGTAAGTGGGCATGGGAAACTCCTGCCATGGGTTGTACGTTTGCACTGGATCTCGCCACTATTGGAGTGAGGCGGGTTTGTTTCACTATAGCAACGCTTATCTGCCGGGCCCCGGCGATTTACGCTGCCGATCACGGTTGGACGGTTGCAGGTACGTGAAGACAGTGTGGTTGGTGAGATTATTGAACTGGCGGTTTGATCAGATGGGGGAGCCGTGACATGCTCCGGTTTCTGCAGGTTTCAAATTCGACTCTCACCTAAGTCGATATACCGCCGAGTTAAATAGGGAGAAGCCTTTAAGGGCCCCGCCTGCCGTATTCGCAACCTTCGGTACGACAATTAACGGAAAACCGGGACAGATTTATTTTTGACTAGGTGACAGGACAGTCACAAGATAATTAAGAGGAAACACAATGCAAAAAAGGAACGCAGTAGCCCTTTCGGCTGTTCCGGATCTGGTTTTCCATCCGGTTGTTGTCGATGGGCACTGCGCCATCGTCCAGGTAGCGCGTGATGCAGTGTATCGGCAAGCGGTTTGGCTCTGGTTTGTCGGATTTTCTAGCGCTTATCCGGTGGCAGGTCTTTGGTTTCCCGCTCGATTTCGTAGAGGGGTTCTACCCCGTTACTGCGGACACTTCTAAAAAGAGGCACAATATGCCAAAGGACTGTTAACGTCCTCCGGGCTGCACGCAGCATGCCCAGAGAACGGATCGTCCATCGAATTTACAAACCTAAAAATGCGCTGGTTTCGGCTTCGGTTCCCTGTGGAGTTGCGACCACAGAATAGGTATATTCACACACAGACTCGCTACCATCGATAGACCAAGACAACGTAATGGTTTCCGCGAGTTCTCCAATAAATGCACCTTGCTCTGAATCCCAAGTGTATGACTCGCTGATATCAAAGACATTTTCAAAGATGTCACCCGGTTCGCCCGTTGGATCAGCTTCCGTTTCTTGATAGGTCTTACCAACCGTCAGAGTCGACTGAGTGAAATCCAGAAGCCAGAATGATCCGGGCTCAGAGGCGTCACTGGTTACGGTAACCTCTGTCCCGTCTCGAGACCACGTCTGGGTTTCGGTTCCTACTTCACCCACGGTTGGGCCCCCGCCCGAATCACACTGCATGGTCGCAGACTCGGTTTCAAAAAGATCACCCTGAGAGTACGCAGTCAGCTCGGCTTCCCAGCTTACCGTAAGCTCTGGATTAGCATTTTGCTCAGCGACATAGGCCTCAGCATCACTTTTATTTAGAAAATTTAGAAATTGCTCCGAAGCGGGGCACTCTAAAGCTGCCAGTTCCGTGTCCGCGGAGCACGCGTAAAATGCCTGCCGGTCAGAATCAAAAGATTTGCGAGCGATGTATTCTCCAAAACCTGGCCAGAAGATAACCCCAGAAGACAGCACTTCATAACTTCCGGTTTCGATATCCGTTCCGGTCCCGCAAAGATCCAGTGTGTAGCTGGTGCCATCGAAAGACGTTTCTTCCACTAACCAGTCAGGCCCGCAGTCCTCAGGTTCCTGTAGAGCGGCGTACCAGGTTAAGTTTTGAAGTTCGCTCTCAGTAAAGGCAAGCGCCCTCGGTTGTGTCGCCGGATCTTTCAGGAAGGTGGTTGGTTCTTCGCTATTAGGATTGAACACAATTGACGTGTCAGATATCGATGCGCTGATCGTGCTTGGAGATCCCACGCCATTGACAGGTCCGGTATCGCCGTTGTTGTCGAATAAACCGGTAAAAGTGATCGCGTCCGAACCCGGTGAAACAGAGTAAGTGCCCCATTCCATGCCTGACGTTTCTGGCTGCTCATCGAACGGTGCCTGCTCGTCGATTTCCATGTGCACGTAGGTGCCATCAGCGAAAAAGATGAGCGCGAGGGTATCGTTGAAGTCGGCAACATTAGCAACTTTCCAGATCCCGACAAGCTCGTCCATGGTCTCTGAGGCTGAGCGGGAAAAGACTGTGGACTCACCGTCATCGATACTTGAATTCCCGTTTTCGTCGATTTCAAAGGTGAGTTGATCACCAGATACTCTGGCGAAAATATCGAGACCGCCATTCACACTGCTCGTGAGGCCAGTGTCGAGGTTCCGATCGAAATCGATGTCGACGGTCAGAGCTCTCGTCTCTGGATCGAGCGAATATGTTCCCCATTCCATACCTGATGTCTCAGGTTGCTCGTCCAAAGGCAGCTCTTCATCCACTTCAAGGTGGACGTATGTGCCATCTCTGAAGAAGACGAAGGCCAACAGTTCATTGTCGGTATTTTCATTCACCCATATACCGTTAATGCCAAGGTTCGCAACAAATTCGACGCCTTCGCCCACCAAAATGCCCTCGAAATGCTCAAGAGCCTCGCTGGTGCTGATGAGACTGGTAGTCGGAGAGCCAGAGTTTTCGACTAGGACCTTAACTGCCGTCAAGTTTTGAAACTCACTTTCACTGATAAAGAAATCAACTGGGGTCGCGTTGTCTTTAGCCAACTGATTGATGGTGATTCCAGTACTTGTAATGCCGTCGTCATCTAAGCTTTGGAGCAGGCGAATGATATTGATGACAGTGGGGTCGGAGGTGTCGGTAGAGCCCGCGAGGTCCAAAGGAGTGACTTTTTCAGTGGCGGGCGCAGGCGGAAATTCAAGGTCGCCGATGAAGAAAGTAACGGTCTCGCCCTCAAGGTACTTGAACTGACCATTAGCATTGGTCACGCCATCGGGAATAGATTCTGTGCGGTATCCGATGTTAGCGACTGGGCTGTCGATAAACCGGCCGGTCGAAGTGGAGGGCTCTGATACAGGAGGTGAGCCATCTGATGACGAGCCTCCGCCACCACAGGCAGTAAGTAAAAACTGGCCCAGGACAAGAGCTCCCATCCCTGACAATCCTTTCATGGGTTTTCCTCTCTTTAATTGTCGAATTCGCTCAATAATTCGTGCCGCCTGATCTCGTCCGCCGAACCAAGTGCTTGGACGTACAGTTTTTAGACACAAACCAATTAAAAATGACAGATTTTGTGATGCATTTAACATCCACACAGGGCGCCAGGCGTATTAATAAACTGGCATGCACTGGTGACGGCGAAACTCTGCGCCATCCAACAGACTCGTGGAGTAAAGCGACGTTCACGCGGTTCACCTGTGGCTTCAAATTAACCAAAACTCAGGCTATCCACATACATCAAATGGAGTATGCGCACTCATTGCCAAGGAGACAGACCAAGCATGATGGATAAAAGCTCAGTGCTAGATCTGGTCGGGGAGATCTATGAAGCTGCCTATCGACCAGAACACTGGGTAAGCGTGATTCAGCAATTATGCGCAGCGCTAAACGCAAAATCTGCCGGCATTTTTTGCGAAGACTATGTCGAGAAACGTCGCACTCTGTTGGCAGCGCACGGGTTACCGGCGTTGAGCAGCTACTCTTATCGACTCGGACTTGGTCGGTATGACCACGCCTATCGAGTAATGCTGGAAAAAGCGGAGGGTGCAAGCTCAACGATTATTGATCATCAAAAAGTTAAAGAAGATCATCCTATGTACTATCGGCTACTGCTAAAGCCGAATGACGTAGGCTATGTTGCAGGTTTGAATATTTTCAAGAATGCCGAGTGGCACGTGGGTCTGGGGATACATCGATCATTTGAGGCAAACCCATTCAGTGAAGAAGACCTCCATCTCATCCAGCTTCTACACCCTCACTTCCAAAGGGCACTCAAAATCCAGCGCGCCTTCCAAGCTATCAAGAGCCACAATCAGAGCATGAAAGCGGCTTTATCTCACTTGGCAATGGGTGTGGCTCTGGTCAAAAAAGATTTAACCATAGTGTTTCTGAACGAATCAGCCAAAACCATTCTCGACTATCACCCTGCCCTTGGAGTAAAAGATGGGCAATTGAAGGCGTGGAAGAACGAGCACCAACTTGAGCTGAGCGAGGCGATTGAACATTCTATACAGTCCGAGTCCAACGAGACGAAATACAATGCACGAGCAATTAGCCTCCATCATTCGGAGGCTTTGGCACCTTTGTCCTTAATCTGCGGCGAAAAATCAGAGGCACCTGGCGAGGTTTCGCTTGTAAGTATGCAAGACGTCGCGCTCCTTTTTATAAGCGATCCTGAGACCAATATCCGCGTCTCCGCCGATGTCTTAAAACAACTTTACGAGCTCACCCCTGCAGAAACCAAATTGGCGATCGGACTTCTCAATGGCTTGAACCTGGGAGAAATCGCTGAGCTAAACGGTAATAGCGTAACAACGCTTAGAGTTCAGTTAAGAAGTATCTTTGATAAAACGGGAGTGAAAAGACAACAGGAGTTGGTAAGACTTCTTGTCATGCTATCTGTTAACCGATCCGATTAAACGGCGATCACCAGACCCACATCGGCGATTTGTAGTGGTCAGCTAATCCAGGAAAACCGGGACAGATTAGGGAAACCGGGACAGATTTATTTTCGGGTGAGGATAACGGATCTGGTCGCGCGGCTTGACTGAGGGTGGGAGCGTTGAAAACCGCAACAGACCTATCATTGCGGTTATTTGGGTAAACTGGCCCGCTCTTCCGAAGACATCCCCTTTTCCCACTCAACTTCCTCCCCCGGTGCTGGCAAAAACCGCCCAAACTCGATCATCTGGGTGGCCGGAATGTCCTGCAGATAGATCCAGACTTTCTCAGCTGTGATGTTGATGATTTGGGCGATTTCTTCAAGCATCTGGCTCATCAGGGCCTGTTTGATTTCGGTGCTTCTGCCCTCCCGCACCAGGCCGTGCACATACACCTGAGGCGCGGCGTTCACTCTGCCACCCACAAAGTGATCGCCCCCACTGGCCGCAGAAAACAGAACCTGGGCAAAGAACCGGGGCGCGCCGGTTTGGGCGTTGTGGGCCGCTGTGATGGCCTCGGCGATCTGTGATTTCTGCTGCGGCGACAGAGACAGATTCGCGACCGTGACGGTGTAAGTGGGCATGGGAAACTCCTGCCATGGGTTGTGCGTTTGCACTGGATCTCGCCACTATGGGAGTGAGGCGGGCTTGTTTCACTATAGCAACGCTTATCTGCCTGGCCCCGGCGATTTACGCTGCCGATCACGGTGGGGCGGTTGCAGGTGAGTGAAGACAGTGTGGTTGGTGAGATTATTGAACTGCCGGTTTGATCCGGAAGCAATGAGCTATCCTGAGACTCTCGACCTTCAAGCATGCGAGCCAAACAATGATCGAAACGCCCCTGGAATTTCAGAGCGATGGTACAACCTGTCGCGGTGTTCTCTATACGCCGGATGCCGGCAGTAAAGGTTTACCGTGTGTCGTCATGGCCCATGGTTTTGGGCTGACTCATGCCAGTGGTCTTGCACCGTTCAAAGAAGCTTTCTGCAATGCGGGTTATGCAGTGTTTGCCTTTGACTACCGCCATTTCGGCGACAGTGATGGCCAGCCACGCCAGACGCTGAGCCCCCGGAAGGAAGTGGCGGATTGGCTGGCGGCACTGAATTTTGCGCGGCAGCTGGATCGTGTCGATGGCAGCCGCATCTGCCTGTGGGGAACGTCGTTTTCCGGCGGGCTGGTGATTGCGGCCGCGGCAAAGGATGGAAGCGTGCAATGCACCATCTCCCAATGCCCGATGATGGATGGTTTGGCGTCGTTGCTGGGGGTTGTCGGTTATGCCGGCTTCATGCAGGCGATGCGCCTGACCTGGCACGGAACAGTCGACTGGTTTCGTCGTGGGCTGGGGATGTCTCCCCGGTATATTGCTTCGGCCGGCCGCCCCGGCGAGTTGGGCATGATGACGGCTGAGGACTGCCAGGAGGGCTATGTTCTCTTGCTGGCGGATAACGCGTCGAATTACGTCGCCGCGGGCGTGAGTTATGCCATTCCTCTTTTCCGGCCCATCCGGTTGGCCAGCAAAGTCGCCTGCCCGGCACTGGTGTTGATTTGCGACCACGATACCGTCGCTCCGGCGAGCTCTGCGGTCAAAGCGGCCCAGAGGATGCCGAACGCGGAAGTGAAGCACTATCCGGTCGGTCATTTTGATGTCTATCGGGGCGAAGCTCTGGATCGGTCCATCGAAGATCAGCTGGATTTCTTGGCCCGGTTTTTCAAACAAATCGGAGCCCGAAGTGATTAAGCCCAGTTGTTACAGTTGCCGAATAAGGTTTGAGCCGTCTGAGCTTCGGGTCTCTTACTCGAAAAACTACTGTGAGCGCTGTGGTGTTGGGCTGTTTGGTGACGATTATTTCGGTTTCACCGCTAAGCCTGCCCCAACTGTCCGCAAGAACCTGGCGGTCCATTTTGCAGTGCTTCTTCTCGGGAGTGCTGGCTTGCTGTTATGGCTTTTGGCGGGCCGGTCGTGACCGCTCAGAATCGGAAACGGCCTATTTGCAGAGAACCGGGACAGGTTTGTTTTATGTGGTTTACTAAATTTTTCGTCTCCCGAGTGGGAAGTTTCCCAAGGGTTGGACTAGTGTGTAGTAATAAGAAACGGATAAACGCCGCTGTTAAGGATGACAGATGGACTACGCCCCGGCATTACTGCCCCTCTTCGATTATATCTGGTACCTGATACCGCTCTTCATTCTTGCGGCGGTTATCAAATCCCCCTGTTTCAAAGGCAAAGCCGGGGAAGCAGTGGTTAATTTCTCCGCCAAACTCTCTCTAGGTAAAACCCGTTGCCACCTGATCAAGAACGTTGCCCTGCCCACCGAAGCCGGCACCACCCAGATTGACCACATCATTGTTTCCCAGCACGAGATCTTTGTCGGGGATTCCACATTCAAAACACCCATGCCGGAGAGCGTGGCCCACGGTGGTGGGCATGTCGGCTTTATCAAGGCTAAAATCGAGCAGCGGTTGTCGACTGTTGAAGTTCAGAAGGTGATGGAAGCCATTGATTGCAATAACGAAGCGCGCTACCTAGTCACTGTTAGGCATGCAAATGCGGACAGATGTTTTACAGACCACGAAAAAAAAACATAACAATCAGGCAAAGGGGTTGTTTATGAATGTCATGTTATTTCCGAGTTACGTTTTGGTGGTATTACTTGTTTACGGTAATACAGTGTTTGCAGACTCACTTTCTTATCGGGACAAGGCAGGCCAATGTTCTGAGCATGGATACAAACTCTGTTGGCGCTATTGTCTTGTGGCCGCTAAACAACAAGAGGCAGGTCAAACGGTTAAGCATGGAGAGCAGTGTGATGCTGAACACAACAAACAATTTACGCATACACCCTATCAATCGAAATCCGATCCAGATTATCTTCCTTCAGGTTCGTGGTTGTTAGGTAGTGATGTTGTAGGCATATATCGACATAATGCTGGCAGGAGTAGACATATCATTGACGCACCATCACATCCGGAATGGAAAGAAAAATGTGCAAGTACAGTGCGTATTGAGCCACCTATGATCAAGTCACTGATGAAAAATGGAAAAACGTTACAGAAAGGAATGAAAGTTCATTTGAGCAAAATACAAGTTAAGGCAATATCAGGCAATCGATTTGAATGCAAAGCGGGGAAGGTTGAGGTGCTTGATTAACCATGGAAAACCGCGGCAGAGCTATTTTGGATGGGGTTAAGGACATAGAATTGGCGAATGGTATCGACTGGGTGTGGATGTGCACTCAGATAACAACCGCGGCGACAGGCCCTCACTATGAATGTGGATAAAGCAAAAAAGCGTATTGCGAAGCAGGTTAAGAAGGGCTTTCACGGCTATCCGTTGGTTTCGCTGGAGTACTTTGGTAAGTCGAACTCTGGCAAAACGCCCGATTCAGCCAGCGAGGTTGTGATTTCTTATACCGAGGAGGAGGGCGCGGAGCCCCAGAAGCAGACGTTCGCAAGTGGCGGTGATGCCAGGGAAGATGAAACCATTCAGTCCACACTCCTCAAAATCATTGAGCGCGCGGATGCTAAAACGGTGACTGAGGTCGACGGCGTTTCTGATCTCCCTTCTTGAACGTCGCTATTACGTCAATCTTGACGCTATTTCCCACCTGTATGTCGGAAAAGCCTAAAAGCAGGCTGGTTCGCCAGCGCCGGCGAAACCAGCCAATTCATACTTAAGGTCATTGAGCACTGAAGGGAACACAGGTCAATGGCTGGTAGACAGCTTTGGCAGCTTCACGTGGAAAAAGGATTTGATGTTGGCTTTCAGTGACGCCGCCATCTGCGCGATGTGCTCACTACGCTGTTGCTTTGCAAGCTGGGTGTAGTAATTGATGTCGATAGAGCCGTCTTCGTTCAGTTTCGGAGTTTGGTAACTCATGATGCTGTGTCCTCGTTTGATAAGTGAGTCATTTCGATAGGGAGCATATTAATGAGTATGGGGCTGTTGAAAAAGCGATCCTTTTTCATCAGACTCATGAATTAATCTCACCAGTCGAGCGAAGTTATGCGCCACCTGCCACCCCTGAATGCGCTCCGGGTATTTGAGTCAGCCGCAAGACATCGCAGCTTTGCCGCCGCTGGCAAGGAACTTTTCGTGACGTCATCTGCGGTTAGTCATCAGGTGAAGACACTTGAAGAATATTTGGGGCTTTCACTATTTGACCGAAGCAGGCGAACGGTGACGTTGACCCCTGAAGGCGAGCAATACCTGACATCTGTCAGGCACGCGTTCGATGAGATTGAGATGGCCACCCAGCGCCTGACTGAGAACCAGGAATCCAACGTGGTCAAGATCAGCGTTGCCCCCAACTTCCTCACCCGCTGGCTGATGCCGCGCATGGCGCGATTCCAGGCCTTGTACCCCGATATTGAACTGGAAATTAATGCGTCTATGGGGCTGCTGGATTTCGATCGCACAAGTACCGACATGGCGGTCTATTTCGGGAGTGGTGAATGGGACGATATCGAAGTGCATTTTCTGCGCAGAGTAATGCTGGTGCCGGTGTGTAGCCCGCAGCTATTGGACGGTGAGTTACCGCTCGAAAAACCTGAAGACCTGGCTAAACACACTCTGATCTATGTCAGCAAACGTAAGTGGGAGTGGGAGAACTGGCTGCAACAGTCGGGCGTTGATTTTATATCCGCCCGGGGCAGCCTACAGATGTCCAGTGGGCAACTGGCCACGGCGGCGGCCCAGGAGGGCCTGGGAGTTGCCCTGGCTGATAGCACCCTGACGTCCCGTGAGATTAAATCGGGTAAGTTGGTGGTGCCGTTCAACATCCAGCTCGATACGAATAGGGCCTTCTATCTGGTCTACCGCAAACAACGTCCGCTGACCGTCGGGATGAAAGCCTTCAAGGAGTGGCTGATGAGCGAGATGTAACGAAACCGGGACCGGGACAGATTTATTTTCTAAGAGCGTTCGACATAACCATGCATAGCAGCAGCCTGCGAGGCAGCGATTTCAAAATTACCCAGCATGGCGAGGCCATTCCGCACGCGGACTTGTTCTCGTCGTTTCAGGATACGGATCGCCTTGGCATCGTTGTCCCTCGTCGGTTTGAGGGCATTGGTGCAATGACCCTCATCATGGCCTACGTTACCGCCTTCTATGACCGCTATCGCGAGCGCGGGCCAGAGTTTTATGCCTACCCGGATTTCTTTACGTTTCAGCGGGAGGCCCCGTGTGCCGACTATGGCATGTTCGACATCTGGCCAAACCACAAGAACGTCCACGTTCCACAAGGCGCGCAGCAGACCGCCGAGGCCATTACCGGGCGGGGCGTGAACGTTTTACTGGTTCCCGACAACGACGCGCGGGAGGTAGTGATCTCACCGGTTGAACGGGAAAGCGCCAGGCGCAATGTGCAGCACTGCTTTGCCTACTCCGGGTCCGGTACTGCGGCGTCGTCCGATCTTGTCATCGAGTGCCGGAGTGAACTGCTCCGGAGTTATGCATTGTCGGTTCTCGATTCCCTGCCTGCCGACGATTCAGTGCTGGAACAGCGCAGGCAATGGGAAGCACGACTGGCCGGAGAGACATTGCGCCAGACGTTTCGTGAATTGGACCTCGAGGATGCTTTGCGGAGGTTATAATTCGAACTATGGCCGACATTGCTGGATGCTGGCTTTCGTGGGTTGCTGGGCTACGCTCGCCCTGTTTTAGAGTATTTCCTCAATCGGATAGACGTACTGCAGGTACAGGTAGAAGAACAGCAGAGAGATCACCAGGATGATCACACCCAGTACTGGTGAACTGACCTTGATGCCGGAGGTCGACGCTTCCAGCGTGGAGACGCCCCGATTTCCTTCCTTGTCGGTCGCTTTCAGGTCCGCCCGAAACTGCAGCCACGAAAAATAGATGCCAGCTCCTACCAGGACAATGACGACGACAAAGATGATCCGCGACGACAACAATTGCCACTCGAATACGCGTTGTCGGTGGCCGTATCCTTCCGTACGGTAGTCGTAATAGGCCTTGAGGGCGGACTTCATAGCGGCTTGCCCTTCCGAGTCCATCAAATTTCCAGAGATGATCACCGGGGCCTGTAGCGGTTGGAGACCGCTCTGATCGTCCTCCGCTTCGAGGGCAGACTTCATGGCATCGATCCGTGAAGTATCCGCCAGTTCAGAGCTGTTTTCACGTTCCTCGCTCCAGGACATCGCCATCGGCCCCATCAACAAGGCACTTACGAATAATGCATGCCAAAATCGCATTATATGTTGTCCTCCAGGGCTGTCAGGAATTGGATGCTGCGCAGGCGCCAGTTGATACGCTCGTAATAGCCTTTGTCGGCCTCGGTTTGCTGGTAGGCCTCGAACTCAGCGTCGGTCAGGATGTTTCTGAGGATGGCCAGCAGATCGTTTGCGAGGCCGCTGCCCCAGTCATCCAATGCTTCGGGCAGCTCCGGCAGATCGGCGCCCTGAACCTGGATAGCTATGGGAGACATTATGGTGCCATCCGGACTAACGTATTCAACCAGGCCGTCCGGTCTCAGGCGCCGCTTTGACCCGTCCTGCCATGTCAAGACGATTGAGCCGTCTTCAAGAATGGTTCGTGTAGCGTCGGATGTCCCGACTGGGGTCTCCGGGGTGACGGAAGGCGGGCCGAGATGGACCTCTTCACGCTCCAGGATGCGAAATTCCTGGTTTCGATGCTCGGGCAGTAGCACCTCGAATTTCGGCAGGGCTTGAATGAGCATGAGGGACAAGTTAACCGCTAGTGTCTGGCAATGAGTGTTGTTGTCTTCGATGGCCTCTTGGACTTTGTCTCCCGGGTCTATGCGGGCGCAGAGTTGGTACCGGCCCGGTGGAATGTCTTTTGGCAGTATTGCCGAGGTGTGATAACGCGCGCGTTGCCGTGGAGGCAAGGTATCGGTATTGCTGACGCGTCCACCCTTGAGCAGGACGCCATCGAAGTAGTGTTCGTCGTAGCGGGCATAGCCAGTGGGCATGATTTTACGGGTTATGAAAATGTCGATCATGTAGCCGTTGTTGGATGACCGGGTCCCCTGTGCCACATGATCCCCGCGGTTTATGGCAGTCAAGGTGAGAGAAGTGCCGATGTCTTCTCCGGCGTTTGCGGTATCTGGCGCTTCTAGCCCGATCATCAGATCGGGCTGAGCCCAAGTCAGTCCGGGAGAGAGGGATAAGCCGAAAATCACAAAGAAGCAAAAATAAAACGGCGTATTTATGTTCTGGGGGGCGTGCCTTTGCAAACTGCTTTTTTTGTTAGACCCGTTCTCAATCTGGTCTTTGAGTGACCTAATCCCGGATGAAATTTTTTCCTTGAGTCTATTCATTTCGCCACATCCTTTTAGCCTGTTGATAGCGGCACAGATCGATAACTCCGGAAATATCTCGACCTAACGTTGTATAAAAAATATACACCCATATTGTTTGATTGTCGTCGGACAGCAAAAACATCCCCCGCGCCATGGCTTGCTGGATGCTGGCTTTCGCGGCCTCCTGAGCTATGCTTGCGTTATCTGGAGGCGGCCTTGGGGCGGCTTACAGGAGAAGCTAATCGAATAAGTGCAGAGTAGTGGCTGTAACAGGAGGTTCTGCCCAAGAAAATCGAAAAGGAATTTGTCATGAAAGATCGCTTCAACGGCACCCGTCTTGCTTTCATTATTGCAATAGTTCTCTCACTGTCGGCCTGTATTTCCCATCAGCGTTACCGTACCGAATCTGGTTTGTGTATTTCCGCCAATCCTCTTGACGAGTGCGCTCAGCATTCGCTTCAGGTATTTCAGTCGCCCAACGCCATTGATGAAAAGTATCATTTGGGCTTTGTCGAGTTCGACGACCAGGGGCAGCTCTGGGATCGCGAGCAATTGAGGGAGGTGATCGGCCAGGTTAATACCTTGGCCGCCAATCAGGATCTCTTGATGGTGGTGTTCGTGCATGGCTGGAAGCACAGTGCCCAGGCTGGAGACAGTAATATATCCAGCTTTCGAGAGTCTCTACGTCGATTGAGTGCGCTGGAGTCAGCTATGAGCACGAAGACCGGTGTGCCGTCAAGGGAGGTGGTGGGCATCTATCTGGGCTGGCGCGGTGGTTCCGTGAGTTTGCCTGGATTAAAGGAGCTGACATTCTGGGAACGCAAGAATACCGCCCATAAAGTAGGGCGCGGAGGCGCTACTGAATTACTCAGTCGCCTTGAGCTTGTGCAGAAAACAAAGCGGGCCCAGGCGCTTGCCGATGGTAAACCCCACCGAACCCGTTTTGTCGTGGTAGGGCACAGTTTTGGCGGAGCGCTGGTCTTTTCTGCGATGAGCGAGATTTTAGAGAACGGATTTGTACAGACTCATGGCCCGGACGCGGTGGTGAGCGATACTGTCGGCTTCGCGGATCTGGTTGTCCTGATTAACCCGGCTTTCGAGGCTGCGCGCTATGCAACGCTTAGTGATATGGCAAATGAGCGGCGGCGGTACTTTGAGAGCCAATTGCCAGTATTGGCGGTACTCACCTCTGAGGATGACGACGCCACTGGCCTGGCATTCCCCCTCGGCCGCTGGTTTTCTACGCTGTTTGAGACCGAGCGGGACGCCCAGCGTCTCAATCCCGTTGCCGGGGAGAACGAAGTTATCGATCAGGGCTCTGCGAATGTGACGGCATTGGGCCACTTCGATCCCTATCTGACCCATTACCTTCGTGCGGAGGAGACCCGTGCGGACGACGAGCAGGGCGGTTTCAGCGCATCCACGGCAGTTCAGACGTTCGTTGCAGCCAGCAAGGGCTGGGAAGCAGACAAGCCAGGTAGCCGCATCCCGTTTGAAGGCGCAGTGCTCGAGCGCACGGATTCCTCGGCCGGGCGAAATCCTTATTTGAATATAAGGGTGGATGGCGAATTGATTCGGGATCACAACGATATTTATGATCCAAGAATTGCGAGCTTCATTCGGCAACTGATTCTGATTTCTTCCCAGAGCCAGGATGAGGAAGATCGGGCAGATGCGCGAATAAAGATGGCCAACCCGTAGATACGGAGACAGATCCATCTTACTCGAAAAACCACTGTGAGCGCTGCGATAGTGGGCTGTCCGGTCGTGACAGTCATCCGTTCTCTATTTCGAACAAGTGTACAGAACGCGCAATAAACGCCTCTCGCTCGTTAACCTGTGAACGCCGGCCAAAAATCGCTGCACGCCCAGAAAGTTCTCTTCACCCTCACAGGCGATGAGTGCGTCTTTCCGTTTTTCGCGCGCATCGTGCCAACGTTTGGACAACAGAGCACAATTCGCGGTGGTATCGCGAGCTTCAAGCAGCTTGAGACCGGATTCCTGTATTAATTGCTCGTTGATGCCGGGAGGGCTGAAAAAATACAGACCGTCTGGGCATCGATTCTCAAGCTCTTCATAGGAAATCAGTCCCCCAATCACCAAAGCGTCGCTAAAGACGAATTTCCCACCAGGTTTTAGCAACCGTTGTGTGTTGGAGAGAACTTCTCGCCGACGAGGGACATGGCACAGGACATCCGTGGAATAGATGGCGTCGAACGAATCATCTTCATAGGGCAATTCTTCAGACGCATCGTGTTGCTCGAATTTCACGAGGTCGCTGACCTTCTCATCTTCGGCCAACGCATTCGCCGTTTTCACGCCCGATTCATTTATCTCGAACCCTAGAACCCTACAGCCTATACGCTTTGCCAGGCCGACAGCGTACCCGCCAGATCCACACCCTATGTCCAGGACCGATGAATCCGATGTCAGCTGAAGTAACTCGGGTATCTCGTGGGATTCTTCAGTCGAAACCCAGCTGGTTTGCCCATAATCCTCGCCATAGGTCTCCAGCCGGACCTCGCTGTAGGTTTCCAGCGAGTAATTGCTGTACGAGCTACTGTAGAGATCGATCTTTTTGCTCATGGATTCTTCCCTTCCTGTGCTGCCGGCTTTCGCTGCTAGGTAGTGGATACGGCAAACCGGTGGTCTTGTTTCACTGTAGCAACGCCTGCACTTCGTCACCACGAGCTAGCTTGGGGGAAACCGGGACAGATTTATTTTTTTATCGCCCTCACGCAACGACGGAACAGCTCGGCCGAAAAGTACCGGTGTTCGCCGGGCTGCTCTGCCACGAAGAGCTGGCCACCGGAACTGTAGATTCCGCCCTCGATCATCAGGTTGTCGCTCATTTCAAAGTCTTCAATGGTATGGCCCAGTTCGTCCAGGTCGGTGGCGCCTGCTCGTTCCCGGTAATATCGGCTTTCGAGGGTAAACCCGAAGGCGGGTTTACCCTGTCCGATCATGTAACCCACCTCAAAGACGGTGCCCGGGTCCGCGCTGATGCCGCGGAAGGGGGTCAGGTTGGCGATGATGGCCTGGCAGCTGTCCATCAGTTCCCGGTTGGCCCGGTAGATCCGATGCCCGCGCCTGAATTTCGCCTCGTTGGCGGACAGCGCCAGTTCAGTATCCAGCGGGTCTACGCCCTCCAGTCCGTTTTCCTGAAGCAGGCGTTTTTTCTCGGCCACGATGGCCTGATGTTCAGCTGCGGGGAAGAAAACTTCCGGGCCGGCGAGGTAGATTCGTTTTGGCTTCGTCATGGGTGCCTCATAGAGCTGATGAAACTGCAGGATAGCATCCAGTATTTTGGAGGTAGCAGAAATGGTGCAGCGTGGTCATACTCGCCAGCCTGTTTTCACGTTCCTTTGTGACCGTTCGGATGAGTGAAAATTGGGACAGACGTATTTTGTGCACGCTGGTGTTTTGCCTTGGGCGGTGTTTTTCGAAAAATATTTATCAAACAAGAGCTATCAAACAATCATGACGAGAAAGACATTAGGTTTAACCGGAACACGAAAAAAAGACCCTAAACCAGTGGCTACGGAAACCGAAGCTAAGGTTGAGGTTGAAAGTGAGGCTGATCCACAAAAACGTTTTTTAAATGCTGTGGCTATCAATCCCGCGCCGGGGATTCGCCTGGAGTTGGGTTCCGAAGAGTTATGGTGATTTCTGGTGTATGGAAGCAGGTTGAAGGGGTGGCGTATCCTGTTGGTTGATCACCGCGACGATCACAACCAACAGAGGAATGATACGCCATGTCCAAGTCTAACCTGCATGCTCTTTCACAACC
>NZ_JBSXOI010000039.1:0-11355 GCF_056859395.1 Marinobacter sp. L-80 | reverse complement strand
TCCGGCATACCCCTTCCTTTTTCATCACGAGGAAGGGCGGATGCCGGCAGCGAGGATTTCCATGCGACAGATCATCGAGGTCTTGCGCCTCAAGTACGAAGCGGGCCTGAGCCATGAGCGCATTGCCCGTGCCTGCGGACTCTCCAAGGGCGTGGTCGGCAAGTATGTCAGCCTGGCCACCGCGCAGGGCATCACCTGGCCGTTGCCGGAAGGCACGGACGAGGCACGACTGGAAGCCCAGCTCTTCCCGGCCAAGACACCCCCATCTCGATTTGCTGAGCCCGACTACTTCCAGGTCCACCAGGAACTCAAGACCAAGGGCGTCACCCTGCAATTGCTCTGGGCTGAGTACGTCGAACGCCACGGCGACAAGGCCCGCCGGTACAGTCAGTTCTGCCATCACTACCGGCTCTGGCGCGGCCGGCAGCGGCGCAGCATGCGCCAGGTCCACCGGGCCGGCGAGAAGATCTTTATCGACTACTGCGGTCCCACCGTGCCGGTGGTGGACCGCAGCACCGGCGAGATGCGTAAGGCCCAGGTCTTTGTGGCTGTGCTGGGCGCGTCCAGTTATACCTTCGCCGAGGCCACCTGGAGCCAGAGCCTGCCGGACTGGATCGCCTCCCACCAGCGGATGCTGGCGTTCTACGGTGGTGTGCCGGAACTGCTGGTTCCGGACAATCTCAAGGCAGCGGTCACCAAGGCAGACCGATACACGCCCCAGCTCAACGAGACCTACGCGGAACTGGCAACCCATTACCAGACGGCGGTCTTACCGGCCCGCCCCTACAAGCCCAAGGATAAGGCGAAGGCCGAAGCCGCTGTGCTGCTGGTTGAACGCTGGATCCTGGCCCGGTTGCGTCACCGAACGTTCTTCTCACTGGCCGAACTGAACTCGGCGATTGCAGACCTGCTACCGGCACTGAACCAGCGCCCGTTCCAGGGGCGCTCCGAGAGCCGCCAGAGCCTGTTCGAAGCGCTGGACCGACCTGCACTCAGGCCACTGCCGGCAACGTCCTACGTCTACGCCGAGTGGCGCAAGGCACGACCGGGCATCGACTACCACATCGAGATCGACAAACGCCTGTACAGCGTGCCTCACGCCCTGGTGGGTGTGAAGCTGGATGTTCGGGTGACCGATACGTCCGTTGAGGTCATGCACAAAGGACAACGGGTAGCCCTGCATCCTCGCCACGGCAAGAGCCGCTTCGTGACCCTGACCGAGCACATGCCCAAGTCCCATCAGGCCCATCAGAACTGGTCACCGGGACGGTTCCTGAACTGGGCCAGTGACATCGGTCCCGCCACGCTCGACGTGGTACAGCGACAGCTTAAGGATCGCCCTCATCCGGAGCATGGCTACCGATCATGCCTGGGGCTGTTGAACCTGAGTCGACGTTACAGCCGTGACCGGTTGGAGCAGGCCTGTAGTCGAGCACTAGCTATCAACTCGGCCAGCTACCAGAGCATCAGCTCGATCCTGAAACAGGGGCTGGATCAGCTCCCGTTACCCCTGGCCGAGGAGGAGTCGGAACTGACAGAGCTGCCAGTACACACCAACGTTCGCGGCCCCCGCTACTACCACTGATCCCGGAGAAACTGATGTTGACTCAAAACACCCTCGACGCCCTGCGCCAACTCAAACTGACCGGCATGTGCGATGCCCTGGAACAGCAGCGGGCACAGCCCGACACCCACGACCTGGCGTTCGAGGAACGCCTGGCCTTACTGATCGACCGGGAGGTGCTGCACCGGGAAAACCGCCGCCTGGAACGGCTGCTGAAGGCGGCCCGGTTGCGGGTCTCGGCCTGCGTGGAAGACATCGATTACCGCCACCCGAGAGGGCTGGAGCGCTCCCGTATGGCGGGGCTGGCCAGCTGTGACTGGATCCGCCAGTCCCTGAACCTGTGCATCACCGGGCCTACCGGTTGCGGCAAGACCTGGCTGGCGTGCGCCCTGGGCAACCAGGCCTGCCGGCAGGGGCTCTCAGTCCGTTACTTGCGGGTACCGCGCCTGTTCGAACAGCTGCGCATCGCCCACGGCGATGGCAGTTACGCCCGCCTGATGAACCAACTGTTGAAAACCGACCTGCTGATCCTGGATGACTGGGGGATGCAGAAGGTCACCGTGCAACAACGACAGGATCTGATGGAAGTGATTGAGGATCGGCACGGAAGAGGCTCAACCCTGATCGCTAGTCAGTTACCAACCGAACACTGGCACGACTACATCGGCTCCGCCACACTCGCAGACGCCATTCTGGACCGGCTTCTGCACGGCGCTCACCGACTCAATCTAAAAGGAGAATCACTAAGAAAAGCCAAGGCACAAAACACGGAATCGGTTGACCCATCGTGACCGCTCAGAGTACAAAACTGACTCCAGCGTGATGGCCGTGTGCAAACCGGTCACGATCCCCGGAATGACCGGTCACGTTCGCCGGAATACGCAGTAGTCAGACTTCAATCAGAAGAGGGGGAGTCCTCATGAATGTTACAACTATTGGCATCGATTTGGCGAAAACTGTGTTCAGTATTCATGGCACCAATCAATACGGCAAGGTCGTGGTCCGCAAACGACTTAATCGTCCTAAACTGCTGGCGTTTTTTGCTCAACTATCGCCGTGTCTGATCGGTATGGAAGCCTGCTCGGGTGCCCACTACTGGGCTCGTGAGTTAACCAGGTTTGGCCACGATGCCCGGATCATCGCACCCCGGTTCGTAGCGCCCTACCGCAAGAGCAGCAAGAACGACGACAACGATGCCGAAGCCATTTGCGAAGCTGTCGGTCGGCCCAACATGCGATTCGTACCGACCAAAACTGTCGATCAGCAAGCGGTGCTTTGCCTGCACCGTATTCGTCGAGGATTGACCAAAGAGCGTACCGCTCAGATCAATCAGATTCGCGGGCTGTTGGCCGAGTTTGGACTGACCGTTCCTCAAGGTCGTTATCAGGCTCGCCATAGAATTCCGGACATCCTGGAAGATGCCGAAAACGGTTTGCCCATGCTGGCCCGTCGTTTACTTAATAACATCAATCAGCGCATCCTCCAGCTCGATGAAGAAATCCTGGCCTATGACCGGGAGATCGAAGCAATGGCACGGCGTGACGAGCGGGCCAAACGGTTAATGGCCATTCCGGGTATTGGGCCACAAACGGCGACGGCTATACTGGCCAGCGCCCCCGATCCCAGGCAGTTCAAAAGTGGAAGGCACTTTGCCGCCTGGCTGGGTCTGGTACCCCGGCAATATTCAACCGGTGGTAAGCCCCGATTGGGCAGAATTACCAAGCGCTGTCAACAACAGTGAGTTTTGACCGATTTTTATCAGTTTAGATTGTCCGGTTTTCATCAGTTTTCAGTGACCGCTTTTTGAGTGTCCGGGTCGTCAGATTCCTCCTGTTGTTGAGTAGTACCGGGAACGAGTCCGG
The DNA here is from genome assembly GCF_056859395.1 of Marinobacter sp. L-80. Classification (NCBI taxonomy): domain Bacteria; kingdom Pseudomonadati; phylum Pseudomonadota; class Gammaproteobacteria; order Pseudomonadales; family Marinobacteraceae; genus Marinobacter; species Marinobacter sp. L-80. Next base: position 7,929 of record NZ_JBSXOI010000039.1, on the reverse strand, counting down.
CCTTCCGTTTGTCCTTCAGTCGGTAGCTCTCGCCCTTGATGTTCAGTGTCGTTGAGTGGTGCAGCAGCCGGTCCAGTATTGCGGTGGCGATGACCTGATCTCCGAACACCTCGCCCCAGTCCATAAAGCTCTTGTTGGACGTCAGGATGGTGCAGGCGCGCTCATAACGACGGTTGATCAGCCGGAAGAACAGGCTGGCTTCCTCCCGGGTCATGGGCAGGTAACCGATCTCGTCCAGGATCAGGACCTTCGGGTAAGTCAGTTGTTGTAGCTGACGGTCCAGCCGGTTTTCCTGCCGCGCTTTCATCAGGGTGCTGACCAGGCGGTCCAGAGTCATGAACAGAACGCGATGCCCGGCTTCGGCAGCCTTCACGCCAAGTGCGACAGCCAGGTGGGTTTTACCCACCCCGGGCGGGCCCAGTAACACAACGTTCTCATTGCGCTCCACGAACCCCAGTCCGGACAGGTCCCGGATCAGCTTGCGGTCGATGCTCGGCTGGAAGCTGAAGTCGAATTGCTCCAGGGTTTTGATCCAGGGCAGGCGAGCCTGTTTCAGGCGGGTATCCAGGCCTTTCTGGTGGCGGCCACCCCATTCCTGGGCCAGGGCCTGTTCCAGGAACTCCCGGTAGTTCAGGTCTTTCTTGCTGGCGTGTTCACAGAGACTGTCCAGCGTGGCTTGCAGGTGGTCCATCTTGAGCCGGTCGAGGAGTTGGTCAAGGTTCATTGCAGCACCTCCTCATACACCGCCAGGCTTCGGTGCTGCACCGGCATCACGTCCTGCCACAAGGGACTATGATGGTCCTCAATAGCCTGCCAGCCGTCCTTGCGATCCGTGAGTCGGTGGCGAGCCACTTCCTGGCCACGGATGTCGTAGACGGTCAGTTCATCGTCCAGGCTGATGCGGATCGTGACCTGTTGCCCACAGCACTGGGCGGGCACACTGTACCGATTTCCCCGCACATCGATGTAGGCATCCCAACTAACATGGCGGACATCGTAGTATCGGGTGTCGAAGTCCGTTGCTGGCCTTGCCAGCAGGTGTGGCTTCTCGGCGTCGAACCGCTCCAGCGGTGTTTGCTGGAACTGCCGCAGCAGACGTTGATGGGCACAGGTTGTTAACCAGTGCTCCAGCAACTGATTCAGGTGCGCGTAGCTGTCGAAGCTGCGGTACCGCTGGAAGAAGTGGTGCTTTACGTAGCCCACCATCCGCTCGGTCTTGCCTTTGGTTCTGGGGCGCTGAGGGCGACAGGCTTTGGCAACGAACCCATAATGATTGGCCAGCTCCAGGAAGCCGGTATTGAAGGTGACCTTGCCATCACGGTCATGACGAACCACCGCCGCCTTCTGGTTATCCACCAGAACACTGGCGGGGACGCCATCAAAGTACCGGAAGGCTTGCACCAGGGACTCGTAGGTGTGTTCCGCATCCTGGCGTGGGCCGGCCCAGACGTGAAGGTATCGGGAGTAGCCCAGCACGTTCACCGCGATGTTGGGGTCGTTTGCGGGAGAGGGCGAAATGACACCCGAAGGGTAGCGTCTATTGCAGAAATTCAATTAAAAAGGATGCCCTCAGTAGTTATCTTTTTTAGACATCCAAATGGAATCGGCCATAGGACATAAATGTAAGCCAAATTGATATTCAGCCCCCTCTCTCAATGGTCAACACAGCTCACAAGTATTGTCTGTGAGAAAGGACTCGCCCTCTTAGGTGACTAACAGGTTCCGCATATCAGTGAACGCGGACAATAAAGTCCAACCATTTAGACTCATGCCCCAACCAAAACAGTCTAAAGTCCCGACGGCAACGAAACACCGACGCCGAATTCATAGACGAGTTGACCACCAAAATAAGCAGTTGTGACGATCAGTCCTGCAATCGCCAGCTCGAATACCACTGCACCCCAGCAGAGGCGCCTCGATAGAACGGTGCCTCGCCACCAAATAACTGCGCGTAGCAGCCCCCAAGCCACTAAGACACCTGCTGTAATACTTCCCAACTCCTCATGCCTTTCTAATATTGCAAGGGACGTACCGTTGGCCAGCGCGACATCGAGCGCAAGGTCACCAAAAACAAAAGCGACTGCGGCGGCCAGCCCCGCGCCTAGCCCGAGTCCAGCCGAGATATTAGCAATAGCACCGCGACCATCGAGGGACACACCCCGAGAAACAACGACGAAATCGAACGCCGCCAGCGATAACGCAAAGACGATTGGGAAATGCACAATCAATGGGTGGATTTGTTCAATCGGTAACATTGGGTATAGCTCCTATGAAATAAATGGAATATTTGGTGTGCACGAGTTAGAACCACACTCTAAAGCCGGCAACCAATGCCAGATTGTCAACGTCTCCGCCGTCGGCACGGGTCAGATCAGCCGTGTTGCCATATTGGCGCTTCCAGCTGACGCCGATATAAGGCGCGAATTCTCGACGAACTTCGTAACGTAATCGCAGACCTAGTTGCACATCATTCAACCCGCTACCGACGCCAAATCTAGGTACTGAACTGGCTGCAATATTGGTTTCAAATCGAGGTTGCAGTATGAGGCGTTGCGAGAACAACAGGTCGTAAGTGCCTACTAATCTAGCCGAGACGTCGCCATCCTCGCTGATAAAGAGGGCGGGCTCGACTTCGAATCGATAAGGCGCTAAACCTTGGACGCCCAGCACCGCAAAACTGCGATCCTGATCGGGGCCAGAGCCATACTGTCGGTCATAGCGCAGGCCGACCTGCAAATCCCAAAACGGCGCGATCATTCGGCTATAGAGCGCTTGAAGTTCCAACTCGCCGCCGTTTGCTGATGTTTGGTCGTCACCTTCAAATTTCATCCACAGTTTGTTGGTGTCGGTGCCATACCAGCCCTGCATATCCCAGCGCAACGTATCGGCGCCGTCGTTATCGCGATACTCGAACTGGTCTGCGATGATCATACCCAGCGGTAAGTTGTCTTCAACGGGTTCCGGCCAACCGGATTCCTCCGCAAAAGCAAACGTATGGAGAACAATCAAAAAGCTGCCTAGCACAATTCGAATCGAGGGGGATGTGGTGAGCAATTGATTATCCATTGCGGTTCTCCGATGACACTGCATCATTGGTCACCGACACCACTCGAAACATACCCATGTCCAAGTGATACAACAGGTGGCAGTGGAAGGCCCAGTTGCCGGGGGCATCTGCACTGATCAGCGCGGTCAGCCGCTCACCAGGCTTCACGTTGAGCGTGTGTTTGCGTGGCCGGTATTCACCGGCGCCATTCTCGAGTTCCATCCACATACCGTGCAGGTGAATCGGATGTTCCATCATGGTGTCGTTGACCAGCACCAAGCGCAGGCGTTCGCCATACTTAAAGTGGACAGGACCATCCACTTCAGAAAACTTTTTACCATCGAACGACCACATGTACCGATCCATCACGCCGGTCAGGTGCAATTCTACTTCGCGTTCCGGAGTCCGTTGATCGGGATACGGCGACAGGCTGCGTAAATCGGTGTACACCAACACGCGACGGCCATTGTTCTCCAGTCCGTCACCCGGTTCGCTCAGGCGATTACTCGGAAATTCAGCAACCATTGTGTTGCCTTTACCGTGACGGTCCGGGCCATGCTTTACTGGCGATGATGCTGTTGACATGCCAGTGCCTCTATTGCGTGACATGTCCATACTGTCCATCGTCTGCTTCTTAGCAGGCATTTCACCCGGCATCGCCATAGTCCCATCTTTCATGTTCATCGCAGGCACGCCATCTTTGGGTGCCGACGTCATACCCGGCATGGCCATCGCACCCATGCCCATATCCTTCATTGTGCGCACCGGAGGATTGCCTAGCGGCGGTATTGCTGCCTCGAGCCCTGCTTTGGATGCCAGGGTTCCGCGCGCATAACCGCTGCGGTCCATGGAGGCTGCGAAAATCGTGTATGCCGCCTCGTCGACAGGCTCGACAATGACGTCATAGGTTTCCGCCACGCCAATTCGAAATTCATCAACAGCGACCGGCTGAACATTCTGCCCATCTGCTTGTACCACGGTCATTTTCAGTCCCGGGATGCGGACATCGAAGTAGCTCATCGCAGCGCCATTGATAAACCGCAGGCGTATGCGCTCTCCCGGCCGAAACAAGCCTGTCCAATTGGAATCTGGTGCCATTCCGTTAATTAAATAGGTATAGGTCGCAGCGCTTACGTCGGCGATATCCGTAGGCGCCATCCGCGATCGCGCCCAGACCATGCGTTCTCGAACCGTTTTACCCCAACCGTTTTCTTCAGCATCGTTAAACAACTCGGGAACTGTTCGGCGTTGATAGTTGTAGTAATCGCTTTGCTTCTTCAGTTTCTTCAGAACGCTCATTGGGTTCTCAAACGTCCAGTCAGAAAGCATGACCACATATTCGCGGTCGTATGCAAACGGTTCGGGGGCAATCGGATCAATAATTAACGGCCCATAGTGACCTTGCTGTTCCTGCAATCCAGAATGACTGTGATACCAGTACGTGCCACTTTGCTTTACCGGAAAGGCGTAACGAAACGTCTCACCTGGCTTGATACCCGCATAGCTGACACCGGGGACGCCATCCATTTCATAGGGGAGCAGTAAGCCATGCCAGTGAATGGAAGTGTCTTCATCCAGTTGATTTGTGACCCTAATAACTGCGTCCTGCCCTTCTTTTAGGCGAACAAGCGGACCGGGAATGGAACCACTGATCGTCACCGTATCGCCCATTCGCCCGCCAATATCAAGGGGCTGACGGGTAATATTGAGATCAATCGGGCCGGTTGCTTGTTCGGGGCGTAAGCCTAAGCCTAAGGTTTCTCCGGCAAAAGCCGGGACCAAAGAATTGAGCCCAAGGATTGCACCTGTAGCACCCGCTTGCGTTATAAAGCGGCGTCTTGATTTCGAATACATCGTTTGGTTGTTCATTGTTCGCTCCAACAAATAATCTTGGTTGCTTGCGCGCTATCCCGGCGTAAAAAGCACGCCCTGGCGGAATAACTTAGTTTTGGAAATTGGCACTATCCAGTCAATGACGACGATAGGCCACTGACATCAAAAAGTTGGCAGGCTAATTCAGCAGGCGATCATAACGATGAACTGGCGAATCGACTGTTCTCTGAGGCGGAACATGCTCGCGTGCCGAGTTCGAAGTGACCTGCGCTTGAGGCCATATGGATTCACTGAATTTGAATACAGCGACAAGATTGTCGTCGAGGTCATCGATGCGCGTCGTCGGTTGGAGGGCATCCTGTTGGAGATGCTCTGTGGCATTAACCGCACAATGGGTAAAGCAATGGTCATAAGAACACTCACCATCGCACGGTCCACCATCGACTGAATGATGCGCATGTTCGTCTATCCCTGTGCTTGCATTTGCATAGCACACCCCGACACCCGCGCCTAAGACCAAGGGGAGGACCAGAAACGAAGATATATAAAGGCGGAGGATCGACATGCTTGCCACAATATACTCCCCCGGCGTATTTAACAAGGCCAAGCGACCAGGATTAGAATCATTCAATCTTGGCTGCGCATCAACGGTCACGTGAGAACTCGAGACTGATATCAAGCTGATGGTCGTTGTATACTCCTAAGGAGTATGTCGACCGAGTGATAACACCATGTCCAACCTTGAAAAATCAGATTTGCCCGCCTCTCGAAAAGCGATTTCGAGGCGCCTTAAGCGAATCGAAGGTCAAGTCCGCGGCGTAGATCGAATGCTGGAACAAGGTCGCTACTGTGTCGACATCTTGCAACAAATTCAGGCCACGAAAGCCGCGTTGAAAAAAGTTGAAACCGAACTTCTACGTGATCATGCAAATTCCTGTATTGAAGGTGCACTTAGAGAAGGCTCTTTGGATGAGCAAAGAGATAAGATCGTTGAACTCGTCGATCTGTTTGAACGAGGTCGCTGAGGGTCTGGTACCGAGAAAAAGTGCCTGCGTCTAGGCCGCCTCGCGTGAGCGTTTTACAATCTCAGAGACCGTGTTCTTGCTAATACCGAGATCCCGTGCAATCCATCGATAGCTCTTACCTTGTTCAATGAGGTGAAGCACTTTAGGTGAAAGTTTGTCGGATTTTGGGCGGAAGCCCTTCTTTCGGCCCAGCTTTTTGCCGCGAGCTTTTGCTGCAGCAAGACCGGATTTTACGCGTTCACTAATTAAATCACGTTCAAATTCTGCGATGCCGGATAGAAAGGTTGCCATCATCCGACCATGGGATGTCGATAGATCAAAGGTCATGCCGCTTATGGCGACCACCGAGACTTTCCAGTTTTCCAGGTCGCGGAGCGTGTTGAGCAGGTCGATGGTTGATCGACCCCATCGAGACAATTCTGTCACGACTACCGCATCGATTTCCCGGCGTTGCGCCAAGGCCATAATTTTCTTTCGTTCTGTGCGATCCAATTTCGCACCTGACCCCGTTTCCTTGAAAACTCCAATGACGTCGTAGTTCGCTCGCTTAGCGAATGCTCGAAGATCGCGTGCCTGCCGCGCACACGATTGATCAGCTGTCGACACTCGACAATAAATGGCTACCCGGTGTCCCAATTAAACCTACCTCTCTTCAAGGCTTGCAAAGCCGCATGTTTACTGGCTGGATTGGTGTCCTGTTTAGCCTTTAGTTTAACTGGGACAGTATCGCATGCCAAGACGCACCATTCTGACCGAACGACAACGGGAAGCACTGTTCGGATTGCCAGCGGATGAAGACTCGATGCTCCGCCACTACGTGTTGAGTGACGAGGACATGCAGCATGTCAAAACAAGGCGACGCCCCGGCAACCGATTGGGTTTCGCATTGCAGCTATGTGCCTTGCGGTATCCCGGTCGACTACTCCAACCAGGCGAATTCATCCCAGACCCAATTATCAAATTTATTGGGGCGCAACTGGGTTTGTCGAAAAGCGACCTTGCCGACTATGCGGAGAGACGGCAGACACGCTATCAGCATTCGGTGTCGCTCCAGAATCTATACGGCTATCGAACTTATCAGGCTTCTGACCTAGATTTCGCCCAGTGGCTGGCATCAGCCGCTGAACAGGCCCACTCTAACGAAGGGTTGGCACGCGAAGTGGTCGCCCAAATGCGCCTTCGGCGCATTGTTGTACCGGCACCTTCAACGGTTGAACGATTGTGTGCAGATGCTCTGGTCGCCGCCGACAATCGTATCTCTAGGCGCATCGCGGATCGTCTCGACAACACCACAGTGGACAGACTCACCGCATTGCTCAGCGAAACAACGGTGACAGGCGTCACCCGATTCGTCTGGTTGCGCCAACACGAACCGGGCAGCAACTCACGGGTGGTCAATGGGTTGCTCGATCGGCTGGAACGGATCGTTGATTTGGAACTCAGCCCTTCTTTGCTTCAGGGTGTGCCCTCGCACAGAGTAGCCCGCCTTCGTCGCCAGGGTGAACGCTACTATGCCGATGGCATGCGTGATCTACCTACGCATAGAAAACTGGCGATACTAGTCGTCTGTGGTGTTGAATGGCATGGCGCAATCGGTGACGCCATCGTCGAAACCCATGATCGAATTGTGGGTCGGCTGTACCGTGCTTCTGAGCGTTTTAGAGATGATCAAATTAACGATCAACGTGCGCTCATCCAACAAACACTCAAAACTTTTTCCGAAGTAGGCGCATCGATCATCGCGGCGCGAGAAGCCGGCGAGCCCGTCGACACAGCCATTGAACAGGATTGCGGCTGGGAGGTATTCAATCGCCTGGTCGAAGATGCCACCGCTGTGAATGCCAAAGTTGGAGCCGATCCTCTGGATTTTGTGAACAGTGGCTACGCTAGGAGTCTGCGCGGCAGAAGCTACATTCTGGCACAATAGATCAAAATTCTTCAGCAACAGGATGACTGATGGGAACCACTTTCCGCCCGTATTCGCCTGGCCAGGAACTGCTTCTTCCCCCGAGCCTGAACGAGTGG
>NZ_JBSXOI010000038.1:0-35773 GCF_056859395.1 Marinobacter sp. L-80 | reverse complement strand
TTGATTGCTGGAGGGTGAAGGTACGCATGGGCCGGTGCACTGACTGGGTGAATGGATGTCAGGTGCGATTATATCGCCTCAGGCCTTGCGGTTGCAGGTCTGGGGATTAAATTAGACCGTGTGAAGTCACGGATTCAGGTTGAAGATTATCTCAGCACTATTGCCCGGCAGCTGAAAGCCATGGCCAATAATCGCGGGACCCGAACGGCGGCCCAGGGGTTTGGTTTGGCATTCCAGAATTATGAAAAACTGGTACAAGAGGAGCAGTCGACCTTACGAGAAAACGTCGAGGCTTATTATCAGCAGAATTTTTTGCCACCCTTGCAGCAAAATGGTGGTGCTAACGGACGTTCAGCCTCGGACTTCGTTGCATCCCTCAGCAAAAACAGCCTGGCTCTGCAGATGGGTTACATCGTGGACAACCCGAATCCTGTGGGGCAGAAAGACGAATTGGTATCGGCTGACGTCCATATCGCGCAGTTTTATAACACGCTTCACAAACAGTGGCACACCTCGTTCAAGGAGTTTCAGGAGGCGTTCGGCTACTACGATATTTATCTGATTGATGCCGATACAGGCCATGTTATCTATTCCGTAGCCAAAGAGGTGGATTTTGCTACCTCCCTGAAAGACGGTCCTTACGCGGATTCTGGCCTGGCGGCAGCTTATCGTCAGGCGATGTCTGACGGACAGGATACTGCTCCGACTTTTGTTGATTTTACTCGGTATGTACCGTCCTACGGTGCGCCCGCCGGATTTGTGGCAACCCCCATATATTCCGAAAAAGATGAGCGGCTGGCCGTGCTGGCCTTCCAGTTCCCCATCGACAGCCTGAACAACATCATGATGGAACGAGATGGCATGGGCGAAACCGGGGATGCCTATCTGGTGGGGCCGGATAACCTGATGCGGTCAGACTCCTACCTGGATCCGGAAAACCGCAGTGTTGTCGCTTCCTTTGCCGACCCGGAGAATGGACGCATTAGTTCGACATCGGTGGATGAGGCCCTGGCCGGAAATTCCGGTGAAGGCGTGGTTACGTCCTACCGTGGCGAGCCAGTGTTTTCCGCCCACAGGCCAGTTACCGTAGGCGGGCTGAACTGGGCGCTGGTGGCGGAGATTAGCGAAGACGAGGCCTTGGCGCCGGTGCGTGAAATGTGGACGCTGGCGGCGATAGCCATTGCTATTGTGCTCCTGGCTGTGGCGGCCGTGGCGGTCTGGACCGCAGTGCGGATCATGAAACCCCTCGGCAAAGACCCGTCCGAATTGCAGGCACTGGCGGAACAGGTAGCTGCAGGTAACCTGGTCATTGATTCGTCCGACAGTGACAATGCCACGGGCGTATACGGCTCCATGCTCAAGATGGTGTCAGACCTGAAAGAAGTGATCTTCAAGGTTGAAGAAGCGTCCCAGCGCCAGGCCAGTGGTATTTCCGAGCGGGCAGGAGCCGTTGTATTGCGGCTTCGCGAGGCAGTGGAAGAGGTTGCCCGGATGTCCGGTATGGCGGAGCAGATTGCTACGGCTTCCGAAGAGCAATCAGCCACGGCCGAAGAAGTAACGCGCAACGTATCCACAATTGCTGAAAAGTCCTTGGAGACCAAACAGGCCATGGTCCAGATCTCCGAAGCCAGTGGTGACTTGGCGGAGTTGTCTCATCAGCTCAGGGATTCTCTGTCCCGCTTTAAAGTCAGCTGAGTATGAGGCGTGCCTTCAACACTTAGGCCTGGCACACAGAAAAAAACCCGCTGCGGCGGGTTTTTTTATGGCGGTTATTCGGTCTCTTCGGGGATCACCGGAGGCGGAAAGCCGCCCAGTTCTTTCCAGCGATTCACAATGCCACAGAACAGGTCTGCGGTTTTTTCCGCGTCATAGGCGGCGGAATGGGCTTCCTTGTTGCTGAACGGAATGCCCGCGAGTTTGCAGGCCTGGGCCAGAACCGTGTGGCCATAGGCCAGGCCGGCCAGCGTGGCGGTATCGAAGGTTGAGAAAGGATGGAACGGGTTACGACGGATGTCGGCCCGCAGCGCGGCTGCAAAGATGAAGTTATGGTCAAAGGTGGCATTGTGGCCCACCAGGACGGCTCGCTTGCAATCGTGGTTCTTCACCGCCTTGCGAATGGGGCTGAAGATCTCGCTGAGTCCTTCCCGCTCGGGTACCGCTTCTCGCTCCGGATTCCACGGATCAATACCCGTGAAATCAAGCGCGGACTGCTCCAGATTCGCGCCTTCGAAAGGATCGATCTGCTGAACGTGGGTTTCAGCGCGCCGCACCCAGCCATCGTCGTCCATGGTCAGTATCACTGCCGCCACTTCCAGCAGGGCGTCCCGCTCGGGATTGAAGCCAGCGGTTTCCACGTCGACTACAACAGGCAGAAACCCGCGAAAGCGGCGGGACATGGGATGCGGTGGTTTGTTTTCGTCAGTCACTCAAGCTCCGGTCTTGGCCGTGTGTGAGAAGGAATGAGTCAGGTTTACGCCAGTTTCCAGTGAACGGTTTCACCAGCCTTGAGGGGCACGATGGTTCCGTCAGCCAGCGGCAGCTCTGCCGGCATGGTCCAGGGGTCACGAATCAGGGTGATGGTATCGGTATTCCGCGGTAGGCCATAGAAATCCGGCCCGTTGAAACTGGCGAATGCTTCAAGTTTATCCAGGATGCCAAGCTCTTCGAAAATGTCCGCATACAGACCGATTGCGCCGTAGGCCGAGTAACAGCCAGCGCAACCGCAGGCTGCCTCTTTGCGATCCTTTGAATGGGGGGCGGAATCCGTGCCCAGGAAAAAGCGTTTGTCGCCGCTGGCCACCGCGTCCCTGAGCGCCTGTTGATGGCGGTTACGCTTCAGGATTGGCAGGCAATAGAGATGCGGTCGAATGCCGCCTACCAGCATGTGGTTGCGGTTGTACATCAGGTGCTGGGGCGTCAGAGTCGCACCGAGGTTGTCACCGGCGTGCTGCCGGACAAATTCTGCGGAATCGGCCGTGGTGATATGTTCCAGTACAACCTTCAGGTTCGGGAAAGCCTCGAGAGTGGGTGCCAGGACACGCTCCAGAAATACCTTTTCCCGGTCAAAAATGTCGATATCGGCATCGGTTACCTCGCCGTGTACCAGCAGCAGCATGCCACAATTGGCCATGGCTTCCAGAACCGGGTAGATGTTGCGGATATCCTTCACGCCGGAGTCGGAATTGGTCGTTGCTCCGGCGGGGTAAAGCTTGGCAGCCACAACGCCGGCAGCCCTGGCATCCCGGATGGTCTGCGCCGTCATGCTCTCGGTCAGATACAGCGTCATCAACGGCTCGAACTCGGTGCCATTGGCAGCCGCCAGAATGCGTTCCCGGTAGGCTGTGGCATCGGCTGCGGTGGTAACTGGCGGTACCAGGTTAGGCATGATGATGGCGCGAGCGAAGCAGGCGGCCGTAGCCGGTACCACGTCGTTGAGAATGTCGCCGTCCCGTACGTGAAGGTGCCAGTCGTCGGGGCGTGTGAGCGTGAGCTTGTCTGTCATGGCGTTTGTCCGAAATACCTTTGGCGGGGCGAGCTTGTGCCCGGTTCTCTGGGAGCCGAAAAAATTTGGCGAATTATACCAGAAGGCGCGGGTGATTGTTTTCCGGTTGGTGGCTAAAGAACTTCCGGCTCAGGCCGTTAAACAGTCTGACTCTGCTAACTCCGGACACTGATGGCTAGCTCTATGGGATTTCGCCCCGGACAACTCCTGAATACTCTGCTGGTTGCCACGTTGCCCGTGGTGCTTCTGCCGGCAACCGCGCAGGCTGCCAGCTATGGCGCCGGAATCGAGAACAGCCAGTGGTATCTCGCCGAGTCGGTATTTGAATGCCGGCTGGTGCACGAAGTTCCCGGCTACGGTCGGGCGGTGTTCAATCATCGCGCCGGTGAAAGTCTCAGCTTTTTCCTGGAGTCTGATTCCGCATTGATGCGACCAGGGCGCGGCAGCCTTGTGGTCGAGGCACCGGCCTGGCGTCCGGGTGTGGCGCCGAAGCCCCTGGGAACGGTCAATGTCTCGGATGATCGCCGTCAGGTCTCGCTGGATACCCGTCAGGCGTTCGTGGTCGCCCATGGACTTCTGGACGGGATGCGCCCGACGGTAACCAGGGAATCGTGGTTTGATGGCCGCCCGGTGCGGGTTCAGGTCTCCAACATCAACTTCGCCGGCGAGTACCAGCGTTATCAGCGCTGTACGTCCAATCTTCTGCCGGTAAACTTTGATCAGATCCAGCGCTCGAGGGTGCCCTTTGCCAGCGGCAGCACGCAATTGTCCGATGCCGACAGGCAACTACTGGATAACATCGTGGCCTATGTGAATGCAGATTCCACGGTCGAGCGGATTTTCGTGGATGGCCATAGTGACAGTATTGGAAGCCGGATCGACAACCGTGCGCTTTCCGAAGATCGCGCCAATGTAGTAGCCGACTACCTCAAGGCGAGCGGTATTGATGAAAACATGATTACCGTTCGGGCTCACGGCGACCAGTACCCGGTATCCAACCGGCCCGCCGATAACCGCCGCACCAATATCCGCCTGCAACGGGCCGGTGACCGCCCGGAACTGCAACAGGCCAACGGCTATGGCGGCGAACCCAGGGGCTGATTGGCGTCAGTAAACCGAATCCAGAACTTCCAGGTGGGCATTGACGCTTTCCGCCAGGGCCCGCAGGTGGTAACCGCCTTCCAGGGTTGAAATGATCCGGTCATTGCTGTGCTCACTGGCGACACTCACAATCATTTCTGTTAGCCAGCGATAATCTTCCGTATCCAGATTCAGTTCTGCCATCGGATCCAGCCGGTGGGCATCAAAACCCGCCGAAATCAGGATCAACTGCGGTTTGAATTCATTCAGGCGCTTCAGCCATCCCGCCTCCACCTGCTTCCGGTACTCTTCAGACGAACAGTTTGCCTCAATCGGAATATTCACGATGTTGTCGGCCTGCCGGTGCACGTGGGAGTGCGGATAGAAGGGATGCTGGAAGCTTGAGCACATCAGGATACGCTCGTCGCCACTGACAATGTCTACGGTGCCATTGCCCTGGTGCACGTCGAAATCGATGATCGCGACCCGCTCCAAATGATGAAAGGTGAGGGCGCGCATGGCGGCCAGGGCAACGTTGTTGTAAAAACAGAACCCCATGGATTTCGCCCGCTCGGCATGGTGCCCGGGCGGCCGGGCACACACAAACGCGTTAGTAACCTGGCTGCTCATGACCATATCCACGGCCTGGATATTGGCACCAGCTGCCAGACGAGCGGCTCGAAGGGTGTCGGGCATCATGGCCGTGTCCGGGTCGGTAAACACGCGGCCGCGGGTCGGTTGCATCAGGTCCAGTTGATGGAGATATTTTTCCGGATGCACCATCAGAAGCTGATCACGGGTGATTTCTTCCGGCCGCACCCAGTCCAGCTTCTGGTCCAGGCCAGTATCAGCAAGGTAGCTGATGATGGCCGCCAGCCGCTCAGGGCTTTCCGGATGTTCCGGCCCCATGTTGTGTTTCATGAAGTCATCGTGGGAAAAGAATGCCGTGGTCATACGTCTCGGACTGCCTTCGATATGCTTATATTTTCTTCAAGCTTATCAGGGAAAACTGCACGATGCCGTGTTTCTTTGGTCTTATAACGGCGATAGTCATTTCACATCGGGGTATCAAGGCCTAAGATAAGAGTTACACTCATAAGTAACCTGTTTTATTACATTTATTTCCCAACGGTCTGCCGGCCGCATACAAAGGAGAGTCAGCTTGAGCACCCGGTATCTGGAGAGCCTGTTTAATCCCGCGTCCATTGCGGTGATCGGTGCGTCGGAGCGGGCAGACAACCTTGGCGGTATGGTGTTGCGGAACCTGATGGGGGGCGGTTATCCCGGCCGGTTACTGGTGGTTAACCAGAACGATTACGACAACGTGCACGGGGTGCCCTGCGTCAAGAAAGTCTCGAAAATGGAATTTTCCCCGGACCTGGCAATCATCTGTACGCCGCCGGATACCGTGGCCAAGACCATCAAGCGGCTGGGGGAGGCCGGGGTGCGCACCGCGATCGTTATGACCGGTGGCATGTCACGTACTCACAGTAAAACCGGCCAGCCCCTGATGTATTCCGTTCGTGAAGCGGCCCGGGAGACCGGAATCCGGGTTCTGGGCCCCAACACCATTGGCCTGATGGTCCCGGCACGCAGCCTGAACGCTACCTACGCCCATATGGGCGCCATCCCTGGCCGGGTTGCCTTCGTTGGCCAGTCCGGCACCATCGCCAGTTCGGTCATCGACTGGGCATTCGCCCGTGGTGTGGGGTTTTCCTACTTCCTGACCCTGGGCGATGGCATGGATATCGATCACGACGACCTGATCGACTACCTGGCGCAGGATACACAGACCCGTGCGATTCTCCTGCACATCGAAAACATTCCCAATGCCCGCCGCTTCATGTCGGCGGTGCGGGTGGCGTCCCGCACCAAGCCGGTGATTGCGGTGAAGTCCGGTCGGGTGCCGGAGTCGGAGTGGTTTCCCCACGACCTCCCTGATGGCCTGAAACGCAGCGATCCGATTTACGACGCCATGCTTCAGAGGGCAGGTGTGCTCCGGGTGGATGGCCTTGGCCAGATGTTTGATGCGCTCGAGACATTGACGCGGATGCGTCCCTTGCGCCGCGAAACCCTGGCGATCATGGCCAATGGGGTCGGCCCCGGGGTGTTGGCCGTGGACCGGTTGGCGGATCTTGGTGGTGAACTGGCAGAGCTGTCGAATTCCAGCATTGAGAACCTGGCCGAGCTGCTGCCACCTTACTGGACCCGCAAAAACCCCATTGACCTTAACTACGATGCCTCGCCGGAACTTTACGGCCAGGCCATCAAGATCCTGGCAAAGGATCCGGAAGTGGCAAACGTTCTGGTGATGTATGCCCCGAGTCTGACGGAGGACAGCCTCCAGATTGCGGACGCGGTTGTGCAGGCGTCCAAGGGCACACGTCTGAATGTGTTCACCTGCTGGCTCGGCCAGAGTACGGTCATGGATGCTCGGGAAGAGTTTTACCGGGCCGGGCTGCCGTCGTTCTTCAATCCCGAAAAAGCCGTGATGGCATTCATGCAGCATGTTCGTCACCAGCGGGTTCAGCGGCTGCTTACGGAAACGCCGGAATCCTTTACCGACCACTTTGCAGACCGCACCCACACCCGTCATGTGGTCAACAGGGCCCTTCGAGCAGGTCGGTATCACCTGTCGAACCGGGAAGCGCGGGACCTGGTGCGGGACTACGGGATCAGCACCATCGAAACCATGTACTGCGACGATATGGAAGAGGTGCTGGAGGTGTTTGCGGTTGAGCGGCGCCCCATCGACATTACCATCATTCACGAGCAGGCGTGCCATCCTTTTCTGGACCTGAGTCCGACCCAGCGTCGGTACAAGGGTACGGTCCAGAAACTGAACAGCGAGGCGGCCATCATGGATTCGTGCCGCTACCTGATGGAGGAGTACAAGAGCCATTTCCCGGAAAGTGGATTTCTAGGGTTTGCGGTTCAGCGTTCCTACCAGCACGTGGGTGGGATCGAGTTCAGTGTCGGCATTACCCGGGACGCATTGTTTGGGCCCCTGGTGGTTTGTGGTGCAGCTGGCGCCCAGATCAACGTGATGACCGATCGTCAGATCGCACTGCCGCCATTGAACATGGTGTTGGCCCGTGAGCTTCTGCGCCGTACCTACATGTACAAGCTGCTGAAAGAACACAGCCTGAAGCCGGAGGAGGATATCCGCGCGGTGTCCGAGACCCTGGTCACCCTCTCACAGATCGTTATCGACATTCCGGAAATCAAGGGGCTTGAGATCTCGCCCTTGCTGTTCAACGAGCAGGGGGCCGTGGCTGTCAATATTGCCATCAATCTGGCCGACAAGCCGGGGCGGCCGATTATTCAGCCTTACCCGCGGGAACTGGAGGAATGGATTGTTTTGCCCAAATCCGGGCGCCGGGTCATCATTCGACCGGTACTGGCGGAAGATGAGCCTGCCCACCGGGCGTTCCATGAGTTGCAGTCGCCGGAATCCATTCGTTACCGGTTCTTCCAGTATCGCAAGCATTTCTCTCGCGAAGACGTAGCCCAGATGGTGCAAATCGATTACGACCGGGAGATGGTTTTTATTGCCAACGCGCCCAGGGAAGACGGGGAAGGCGAGGAAACCCTCGGAACCGTGCGCACCTGGACCGATGCCGATAACCTGCAATGCGAGTTCGCGGTCATGGTGCACGATAAAATGAAGGGCGAAGGCCTCGGCGTTGCCCTGATGCAAAAGATGATCGATTACTGTCGGGCCAGGGGTACCGTGGAAATGGTGGGCAATGTGCTGCCGGATAATCGTCCCATGTTGCAGCTGGCGGAACATCTGGGCTTTGAAATCAAGTTCAATACCGAAGAGGAAGTGATGGATCTGCGGCTGGTCCTGAACGAACCGGAAAAAGACTGGCAGAGAGAGCGGCTGGGAAAGAGCGCCCACTGAAGAGCGCAAGGGAGGCCGGGTCAGATAAAGCGGGTATCTGACCCGGATTTACGGCACTACTCTTCGACAATCGCAGAGCGATCTTCGCCGCCGAGCGCTTCCAGGAGCCCTGGAATCAGCCGGGACAGCTCAAGGGTCATGAGCGTGAAAGCCGCATCAAACTTGGCAGCGTGGTCGTCCACGTCGACATCGTCCAGTTGATCCTGAAGTGTTTCGCCGAACTTGAGGCGACGGATGCCCAGTTCTTCATCCAGCACAAAGGAGACGTTGTCGTCCCAGGTCAGGGACAGCTTGGTCACCTGCATGCCCGCATCCAGATGGTTGCGGATTTCATCGGCTTTCAGGTCCAGGCCTTTGCAGCGAACCACGCCGCCATCTTCAGACGGATCCTTGAGTTCGCATTCAGTGCCCAGAACCACCTTGCCAGGCAGGTCGATGGATTCGTTCAGCCAACCGGTAAAGGTGAAAGCAGGTGCCTGTTCCACCGCGGGTGGACGAACCGGCAGCGATCCGAGGCTCTTGCGCAGAGTCGAGGCCAGATCTTCCGCCTGCTTGGCGGAACCCGCGTCCACCACCAGAACACCGTCCTGGGGGGCGAGGTAGGCAAAGGAGCGGCGGTTCTTGGAGAAGGCCTGGGGCAGCATCTCCAGCATTACCTGTTCCTTGATTTCGTCCTTTTCTTTGCGCCGGACCTTCCGGCCCTGCTCGAACTCGATGGCTTCGGCCTTCTCCTCAACCGCTTCTTTCACCACCGGGCCGGGAAGAATCTTTTCCTCCTTGCGCAGGGCAATCAGGTGATAGCCGTTGGCACTGTGAACCAGCTGTTCGCCATGCTTGCCCAGGGGCGGAACCCAGCCCTGGCGGCTGGTTTCCTGAGGTCCGCAGGGCTTGAAGGCATCGGCCTGGAGCTTGTCTTCCAGCTCTTCGGCAGAGATATCAAAGGGTTTGGTAAATCGGAATACGCGGGCGTTGCGAAACCACATCAGGGCTGGTCCTTGTCTTTCATATT
Source organism: Marinobacter sp. L-80 (assembly GCF_056859395.1). NCBI lineage: Bacteria > Pseudomonadati > Pseudomonadota > Gammaproteobacteria > Pseudomonadales > Marinobacteraceae > Marinobacter > Marinobacter sp. L-80. The sequence continues at coordinate 26,275 of NZ_JBSXOI010000038.1, read as the reverse complement.
TGCATGATCTCTACGAGTACGGTTTTAACGATAAAGCCCACAACGCCGGCGCCCAGCACCGTAAACAGTGCGATGGTGCCGAACTTGCCGGCCTGGGATTTCTTGGCCAGATCCCAGACGATGACACCCATCCAGACAATCAGGCCGGTCAGAAACACCAGCATGGCGATCTGGGAAAACATTGCTTCGTTCATTGCTGACTCCGATTTCAACGTGGATTACTGTTCATCCCGCAGGAAAACCCAGTTGTTCTTATCGGATTGGTCTTCGCTGAAGTAATAGCCTTCGAGGTTGAATCCCTTGAGGTCGTCGGCCTGGGTAATGCGGTTCTGAATGGCAAACCGACACATCAGCCCCCGGGCTTTCTTGGCATAAAAGCTGATCATCTTGTACTGACCATTCTTCCAGTCCTTGAATTGGGGGGTAATCAGCCGGCCTTCAAGGTCTTTCTTCTTTACGCTTTTGAAATACTCGTTGGAGGCGAGGTTGACCAGCACGCCGTCGTCATCCGCAAGCAGCCGGTTGATCTCCTCTGTGATCTTGCTGCCCCAGAAGGCATACAGATCCTTGCCACGGTTATTCTCGAACCGGGTACCCATTTCCAGGCGGTAGGGCTGCATCAGGTCCAGCGGTTTCAGGACGCCATACAGACCGGAAAGCATGCGCAGATGCTGTTGGGCAAAGTCGAAGTCCTGTTCACTGAAGCTCTCGGCGTCCAGGCCGGTGTACACGTCACCTTTGAAAGCCAGCACAGCCTGCCGGGCATTCTCGGGGGTAAACGGTGTGTGCCAGTTCTGGAAGCGCTCGGCGTTCAGCTGCCCAAGCTTGTCGCTGATGCTCATCAGATTGCTGATCTGGTGCGGCTCCAGCGTTTTAAGCTGGTCGACCAGCTCGCAGGCATCCTCAAGGAATTCCGGCTGAGTATAGGTACTGGTCGCCAGCGGACTCTCGTAATCCAGCGTTTTGGCAGGGGAAATAACCATCAACATGTCAGGCAATCCTCATTGCAGGAATGTAAGTAAGTCATCCCTGGTAAAAGGCCAGTCCAGTTCCACACCGGTATCGTTGCGTCGGAGCACCGGTATCCGGGTACCGTAGCGTTCTACCAGTTCTTCGGACTGGGCAATGTCCACCACGTCTACCGGGATCGGCTCCGGCATGGGCGTGCTTACAAGCAGGGCTTCGGCCAGTTCACACAGGTGGCACTGAGAGGTTGTGTAAAAAAGCAGTTCCATTATTTCGGTTGTGCGTCCAGTTTCTGGCCGTTGACGCCCTGGCTGTCCTTGCCCATGAGGTACAGGTAAATCGGCATCAGGTCCTCTGGTGCCGGATTTTGCTGTGGATTCTCCGCCGGATAGGCGTGGGCTCTCATGTTGGTACGGGTCGCGCCGGGGTTCAGACTGTTTACCCGGACATTGTGACGCTCGTCGTCCAGCTCTTCGGACAGCAACTGGCTCAGGCCCTCTACGGCAAACTTGGAGACGGCATAGGCGCCCCAGTAGGCTTTTGCCTTGCGGCCGACACCAGAGGAGGTGAAGATCACCGAGGCGTCGTCGGATTTGCGAAGCAGGGGAATCATTGCCCGGCTTAGCAGGAAAGGCGCCGTTGCGTTCACGTGCATGACCTTGTTCCAGGTTTCCGGGTCATAAAGCTCCACAGGACTGCGGTCGCCCAGAATTGCCGCGTTGTGCAGCAAACCATCCAGCTGCCCGAAGTTATCTTCCAGGGTCATAGCCAATTCTTCGTAGTCTTTCACCGCGGCGCCCTCGAAGTTCATGGGCACGATGGCAGGCTTGGGGTGGCCCGCTGCCTCAATTTCATCGTAAACCGTTTCGAGTTTGCTGACCGTGCGACCTACCAGTACCACGGTGGCGCCGTGGGCGGCGTAGGCCTTCGCTGCAGCCCGGCCAATGCCGCTGCCGGCACCCGTCACCATTACGATGCGGTCTTTCAGAAGATCGGCGGGTGCTTGGTAATCATGCATAACCTGTCTCCGTGTCAGGCTGTTACCGGCTGAACACCGGATCCTAAATTTGATGCGCTATTGTAACAGCTTTGCCAGATCCGTGACGGTGTCGGCGATGAGGTCCGCTTGCCACAGGTCAATGGCTTCCGGCTCCTCAATGTAACCGTAGCGGACGGCGATGGTTTTCATGCCTGCGTTACGCCCGGCTTCGATGTCCCGTTCGTGGTCGCCCACATAAATGCCGGTGGCGGGATCGGCGCCGATCTGCTGGCAGGCCAGAAAGAGGGCCTCCGGATGAGGTTTGCGCTGGGCAACGTGATCGGGGCAAACCAGAGCCGCGCAACGGTCAGCCAGGTTAAGGGCCTCGATCAGTGGAACCGCGAACCTGGCAGGCTTATTGGTCACAATGCCCCAGGGAATACCTTGCTCCTCGAGGGCTTTGAGAAGCTCGTCCATGCCCTCGAACAGGCTGGTCTCCACTGCCACGCCCGCCTCGTAGAGGTCGAGGAACGCGGTGTGTTTTTCCAGGTATTCCGGATGTTCCGGTTCCAGGCCGAAGCCGACCCGGATCATGGCGCGCGCGCCGTTCGAGACCGAGCGTCGGATATGCTCGTGTGGAAGGGCGGCGAGCCCGTGCTGTTCCCGTAACTGATTAAGGCACCGGATAAAGTCCGGTGCGGTGTCAATCAGCGTTCCATCCAGATCAAACAGGACCGTGGAGGCTCGATGCGTGGTTTCAGGCTTCACGAATATCTCTGGCATGCATCAGATAGTTGACGTCCACGTCCCGTCCTAGCTTGTATACCTTGGTGACGGGGTTATAGGTCATCCCCGTAAGCTCACGGACTTCCAGCCCTGCGTGGCGAAGATGGTCGGACATTTCCGATGGCCGGATAAATTTCTTCCATTCGTGGGTGCCTTTGGGTAGCAACCTGAGCACGTACTCCGCCCCCACAATCGCAAAAAGAAACGATTTCGGGTTCCGGTTGATGGTTGATACAAACAGATGGCCGCCCGGTTTCAGCATGGCGGCACAGGACCTCACCACCGATGCGGGGTCCGGTACATGCTCAAGCATTTCCAGGCAGGTGACCACGTCGTACTGGCCCGCGTGTTCGCTGTCCTCGGCCAGTTCCTCGATGGTGATCTGGCGATAATCCACATTCACGCCGCTCTCCATGCCATGCAGCCGCGCGACGGCCAGCGGAGCCTCGCCCATGTCGATACCGGTAACGTGGGCGCCTCGCTGGGCCATGCCCTCCGACAGCAAGCCACCACCGCAGCCGACATCCAGAGCGCGCTTTCCGGCCAGGGAAACCCGCTCGTCGATGTAGTTCAGCCGCAGGGGATTAATATCATGCAGTGGCTTGAATTCGCTCGAGGGATCCCACCAGCGGCTGGCAAGGGCCTCGAATTTGGCGATCTCGTTCCGGTCTACGTTCTGGTTTGTCATGGTTGGTTCTGCCTGGTGAATCAATAGGAAATCAGTTAGTCAGCCTTTGTGCGGATTCGCCCGGCCCAGTCCTCAACTCGAAGCATGAGATCGGCAACGTCAATGCGGGTAAGCCGGCCATCCTGTACTTGTGGTACGCCGTTAATCCAGCTGTGGCTTACTGATCGACCATGGTTGCTGTATACGAGGTGCGAAGCCGGGTCGTAGACCGGCTGCAAAAACGGGTCGCTCAGGTCAATGGCAATGATGTCCGCCAGCTTGCCCTCGGCCAGAGAACCCAGTTCATGGTCCCGCCCCAGAGCCCTTGCCCCGTTGATGGTGGCCATCTGTAGGGCCTTGTGCGCCGACAGCGCCGAGGCATCATTGGCCACTACTTTGGCCATCATGGCGGCAGTCCGAAGTTCCCCGAACAGATCGAGGTCGTTGTTGCTGGCGGCGCCGTCGGTGCCTATGGCAACGTTGATCCCGCTATCGAGGAGTTCCTGCACCGGACAAAGGCCGCTGGCCAGCTTCAGATTCGATTCCGGGCAGTGGATAACATGGGCGCCCGTTTGTTTAAGCAAGCTGATATCGCTGGCATCGATCTGGGTCATATGGACGCACTGGGTCTCTGGGCGGAGCAGGCCGAGATCCGCCAGCCGGGCTGTCGGCCGTTGACCCAGCTTTTCAGTAGCCTCGGCCACTTCGAATGCCGTTTCGTGCAGGTGGATCTGGATGGCTGCGCCGGTCTTTTCGGAGAGCCGGACGGCTTCAATCATCGGGCCGTCGGACACAGTGTAGGGTGCATGGGGGCCAATGGCCGGCATGATGTAGCAATCGTTTTTCCAGCTGTCGATAAAGTCGGCGCCCTTGCTCAGGTATTCCTCGGGTCCGGCACCCCACGGCGTCGGGAAGTCGAGCAGCGGAAAACAGACTTGCGCACGAATGCCCGTATCGTGCGCCATCTGAGCCGCAATTTCCGGGAAGAAATACATGTCAGAAAACGTGGTGGTTCCCGTACGCAGCATCTCGGCCATGGCCAGTTGGGTGCCATCGGCAATGAACTGCTCGCTGATAAAGCGACCTTCGGCCGGCCAGATATGGTCATTCAGCCAGGTCATCAGCGGAAGATCGTCTGCCATGCCCCTGAACAGGCTCATGGCCGCGTGGCCGTGCATGTTGATCAGGCCGGGCATGACGACGTGGTTCGGAAGATCAACGGTTTCCCGGGTTCTGAACGATCTGTCCGCCTGTTCCTGGGGAATGACTGCGGCAAGGCGGTCACCCTGGATAATCACTGCATAATGCTCAAGTACCGTGCCTGCCGGCTCAATCGGGATCAGCCAGCGCGCGTTGATGCGAATATCGGCTGCGGTGATAGTGTCTGCCGTCATTTATCCTGCCTTACAGCGCATGGCGCGGAGCTTCCACACCTTGAAAATGTAGCCCGGAAGTATAACCGTTATACTGGCAGTTTTCAGCGCTGAAAAACCGGAGCAGTCTTCTATGACAACAACCCCGAAACCCTCCCAAGAACGGGCCATTGGCACCGTTGCGATTCGCTGGCACGGCAGCAGTCTTGAGCTGCTGGATCAACGCCTGCTGCCGGGAGAGGAGCACTGGATAACGCTGGAAGGCGCTGCCGGTGTAGCGCAGAGTATCCGGGATATGGTGGTTCGGGGCGCTCCTGCAATCGGCATCAGTGCAGCCTACGGGGTGGCCCTTGCGGCCAGACATGCCGGTGGCGGGGACTGGAAGGCCGAAATCAAACAGGCCATTCGCGAGCTTGCAGCTTCACGTCCGACCGCAGTAAACCTGTTCTGGGCGCTGCAGCGCATGGAAAGGATTTTCCACGCGTGCCATTCGCTGGACGAAGCGGTAAAACGCCTGGCCTCGGAGGCCCGGGCCATACATGAGGAAGACCTGGCCGCCAACTTTGCCATGGCGGACCATGCCCTTGAGTTTATCGGAGCAGAGGCACCGTTTTCGGTGCTGACCCATTGCAATACCGGTGCATTGGCCACCGGGGGCTACGGTACGGCACTGGGCGTTGTTCGTCGTCTCCATGAGGAAAAGCTGCTGGCAGACGTCTATGCCGACGAGACTCGCCCCTGGCTTCAGGGTGGCCGGTTGACGGCCTGGGAACTTTCACGCGACGGCATTCCCGTCACGTTGAATGCCGATGGTGCCGCTGCCGCCATCATGGCCCGGAAAGACGTACGCTGGGTGATCGTCGGCGCGGATCGAATAACTGCCAATGGTGATGTGGTCAACAAGATCGGCACCTACAGCCTGGCGGTTCTGGCCCGCCATCACAAAGTGGGCTTCATGGTGGTCGCGCCTTCAAGCACGGTGGACATGGCCACGGCGTCAGGGGCAGATGTGGCCATTGAGGAGCGCGACGGCATTGAGATCCGGGAGATACGCGGTATCGGGTTGGCGCCGGAAGGCATCAACGCATTCAATCCGGTCTTTGACGTGACACCGGCAAGCCTGATCGACGCGATCGTTACTGAAAAGGGCGTGGTGCATAACCCGAATATAACCGGTATGCAGGCGTTATTTGGTTGACGGTGGGGTGCGCTCCGGCTGCTTCTTTTTGGCGGCAGGCTTGTCAGGTGACCTTTTCACGTCGGGGTGCTTTTCCTCGTAGGTGGCCCTGAGTTCGGCCACCTGCCGTTCCTGCTCCTCAATAAAGTGCAGGGACATTTCAAAGCTTTGACGGGTGAACTCCAGCACTTTCTGGAAACCTTCATCCGAGAGCGTGCGAGCGTCATCATGCCGGCGGAAGATGTTGATAAACTCCCGCTCCCGCTCAAATTGCAGGGGCAGTCTCGCCACGCCCCAGTCATTCAGAATCTGCCAGACTTCGGGATTGTAGTTGCGCGTGGTGCGCATGATGAACGGGATGGGATCGTTTCTGGCAATGAGGGCTGCCAGACGTAGTATCAGTTCGAAGGACAGGGTGGTGGTGCCGTTCTCTATAGCCTCCAGGACGGACTTGTCCCGCAGGTTAAGGGCCTCGCTCATTTCAGATACGGTGAGGCCGGCCACTTCGCGGATGTCTTTGAGAGACTGGCCTGCTGTGAGCATTGCCCGCAGCTGATCCTGGGAATTGATCAGTGCCCGGCCCACCCGAAGAGACGTATCCGTCGCCTTGACCCCGAAGCGGAGCGCAGACCCGGTAAGGCTTGCCAGGCGGTCGATCAGGCCTTCCGGCGTTCGTTCCTGAGCCGCCGGTTTCTCCAACCCTTCCACTTCCTCCAGGGAGCGCATGGCATGTAGCGCGTCCAGTAGCATGTCTTGCAACATCCGTGCTTTCTGGTGGCTATCCTGTCCGCCTGCGTCCTGCTCAGTCATGAGACTTGGAGCTGCCTGTTCAACGTGTCACTGCGGCGGCCGGAGACTGTGCCGCAAATTGCTGGGGATCCAGGATCGATGCCATGCGGTTATCAAGGTCCAGCATGTCGGCCATGATATGTCCACCTTCCCGTATCACGAAATCCAGCTCCTCATCGGTGGAATTCAGGTCCGCCGCCTGCTGGTCTTGCCAGTCTTCAAGGTCTTCCAGCGACTCGAACGGTGTCTGGCCTTTCAGTTCACGACGGGCATTTGCGATCGTGAGCCGTGTGCGTTCAATCTGTTCGTGCTCAGCGCGGCGTTCTTCCAGGTTGAGGCTGACGCTGTCGGTGGCGCGCTGTTTGGTCAGGAAGTCGATCTCCTGCTTCAGCAGGCTGAACTCAGGGTTGGTTGAGAACCGCTCTTCGTGCCGCTTGCGAAGCTCATCGATAATGCCGCTGAAATCGAAGTAGCGTGTATGCGGCACGGCCTCGATCTGGTCCCAGGGCAGGGCATGATCCAGGGCGTCCTCACCGATGCGGGTCTTGTCGATACGAGAAGGAATCTCGATGTCCGGGATAACCCCTTTGTGTTGCGTGGAGCCGCCGGATACCCGATAGAACTTGGACTGGGTGATCTTGAGTTGCCCGTGGTTCAGGGGACGCACAGCCTGAACGGTGCCCTTACCAAAGGTCTGGGAACCGACAACCAGTCCGCGGCCATAGTCCTGGATGGCGCCGGCGAAAATTTCGGACGCTGACGCACTCATGCGGTTGGTGAGTACCACCAGAGGCCCGTTGTAGGCCACGGAAGGATCCTCGTCATTGAGTACCTGCACATCGTTATTGGCGTTGCGAATCTGAACGGTGGGGCCCTTGTCAATAAACAGGCCGACCAGATCATTGGCTTCGTGCAGCGCACCACCGCCGTTGTTTCGCAAATCCATCACCAGGCCGTCAACGCCGTCGGCTTCGAGCTCCGCAATCAGGTTGCGGACATCGCGGGTCGTGCTCTTGTAATTCGGGTCACCAGCCTGCATGGCCTGGAAATCCGCATAGAACGTGGGGATGGTAATGACGCCAATCGTATATTCCTTGCCACCACGTTCAAGACGTATGGTGTCCTTGCTGGCGCTCTGCTCTTCCAGCTTTACTTCATCGCGTTTGATGGCGATGGTCTCGGTAATGGTCTCGTCGGAGGCATTGGCCGGAATCACTTCCAGTGTGACGGTCGAATTGCGCGGCCCACGAATCAGATCCACCACTTCGTCCAGACGCCAACCGATCACATTCACCGGCTTTTCGTCTTCCTGTGCGACAGAAACAATGCGATCTGCGGGCTCAAGCTGACCCTGCTTGGAGGCGGGCCCGCCGGGTACCAGTCTCACCACCTTGGTGTATTCGTTGTCCGACTGAAGCACAGCACCGATGCCTTCCAGTGAAAGGCTCATGTTGATATTGAAGTTTTCTGAGGTGCGCGGCGAAAAGTAGGACGTGTGCGGGTCCCACATGCCGGTAAACGCATTCATATAGGCCTGGAAGGCATCTTCACTGCGGGCCTGGTACGCGCGCTTCAACTGGCCTTCGTAGCGGCGGCGCAGGGTTTCAACGATGGCTTCGTCTTCTGCCCCGTTCAGGCGCTGAGCCAGCACCGCATTTTTAATGCGCTTGACCCAGAGATCGTCCAGGGCCTCGGCGTTCGATTCCCAGTCCGCTTTCGAGCGGTCGACCAGAATACTTTCGTTGGCCGAGAAATCCAGCGTGTCGATGCCCTTGTCGATTGTTTCCAGAGCAAACTGGAGGCGCTCGATAATCCGTTGCTGAACCAGATTGTAAATATCGAATCCGGGCTGAAGCTGACCTGTTTTCAGGGCAGAGCCGAGTTGAGTGCGGATTTTGTCGAACTTCGCAATGTCGTCCTGCGAAAGATAGATTCTCTGCCCGTCGAGGTAATCCAGGTAGGCATCAAACACATCTCCGGAGAGTTCATCGCTGATTCCGAGGTCCCGGAAGTGGGTAAACTGCAGTTGACGGGCGATCAGGATATTGGCTCGCGCCTGATCAATCGTCGGTGCAACTGGCTCGTACACGTCTGGAGTTTCAACGTTCGCATGAAGCCCCAGTGGCGCAGACAGCAGCAATGCTACAGTCATTGCCTTGCACACCCCGAACCGAACAGATCCGGCCGAAGAGCGACGAGCCATAATTCTTTCCGCGATGGTCATAAATGCTTACCCGACGGTGTTGGTAGCCCCTCGGTTTGCGAGGGAGTGTCTACCCGTGACTTATTAAATTTATTGTAGGCAAGCACTACACCCGATGCCATAGGCAGGGCGTATCGGATCGTGACAATCTGTCCATGAAGACGCCACGTTCGTAACTGAGGGATCATCGGGGTTGAGGCGTGTTGCACACGGGGAAACTGCCGGGAGAATCGGTAAATCCTCCCGGCAGCAGACGTGCAGAGGCTGAATCAGGCGAACGGTGTGTTCGTTTCCGCCTTTTCCTGCAACAGTCTGGGTGGTGCAAAGCGTTCACCATAGGTCTCGGCGAGCGCCGATGCCCGCTCCGTGAATGCTCTCACGCCATACTGATTGATGAACTGAATCGCGCCACCGGTCCACGGCGCATAGCCAATGCCAAAGATACTGCCGATATTCGCATCCTCTACCGTTCGCAATACGCCTTCCTCCAGACAACGAACGGTTTCGATGGCCTGAATGAAGAGGATCCGGTCTTTCAGCTCCTGCAGTTTGACCGTTCTTGCCTTCTCCGCGTTCACGAACAGAGTTTCCAGCTCCGGCCAGAGGTGTTTCTTGCCGTTGGCAGGGTACTCGTAGAAGCCCGCGCCCGCAGCCTTGCCCTTGCGTCCATGTTCGTTGACCATCGCATCAGTGACGGCCTCCGCTGGGTGGGGATTCCAGGTTCCGCCGGCGGCTTCGGTATCCTTCCTGCTCTGATCCCGGATGTGTTGCATCAGGGTCATGCTGACTTCGTCGGAAATCGCCAGTGGCCCGACGGGCATACCGGCCAGCACCCCCGCGTTTTCAATGCTCGCTGGATGAATACCTTCGCCAAGCATGCAGATGCCCTCGTTGACGAAGGTCCCAAAGACCCGCGAGGTAAAGAACCCTCGACTGTCGTTGACCACCACGGGAATCTTTCCGATCTGCTGAACGTAGTCAAACGAGCGCGCCAGGGTTTCATCCGAGGTTTTTTCGCCGACGATGATTTCTACCAGCTGCATCTTGTCGACCGGTGAGAAGAAATGCAGGCCAATGAAGTTCTCGGCGTTCGCAGAGGCTCCGGCGAGCTGGGTAATGGGGATGGTTGAGGTGTTGGACGCAAAAATCCCGTTTGCCACCAGTTTGGGTTCCGCTTCCTGGGTCACTTTTGCCTTCAGTCCACTGTCCTCGAAGACCGCCTCGATCACCAGGTCACAGCCTTCCAGATCGTCTGACGAATCGGTGGCCTTGATGCGGCTCAGGATGTCTGCCTTCTGTTCTTCCGTCATTCGGCCACGGCTGACCTTCTTGGCGAGCAGGTTCTCCGAGTAGCTTTTGCCTTTTTCGGCATTTTCAACGGAGACGTCTTTCAGCACCACATCGATACCCCGTGTCGCCGTTGAATAGGCGATACCTGCGCCCATCATGCCTGCGCCCAGAACACCCACCTTGCGGAAGGTTTCTTTCTCAACGCCCTCGGGGCGGCTGCCGCCCGCCTTGATGGCGTTCAACTGGAACCAGAAGGTGCCGGTCATGTTCTTGGCAACCTGGCCGATCACCAGTTCCGCAAAATACCGGGTCTCGATCAGGCTGCCGTTATCGAAATCGACCTGAGCGCCTTCAACGGCAGCAGAAAGTATGCGCTCCGGGGCCGGATAGCAGCCTTTGGTCTTCTGCTTCAGCATGGCCGGAGCGATCGCCAGCTTCTGCGCCATGGCAGGATGGTGGGGCGCGCCACCCGGGAACCTGAAGCCTTTCTGGTCCCACGGCTGCTGACATTTCGGGTTGGCCTCAATGAACGCTCGGGCTTTCGTGATCATATCGTCGGCAGAATCTGCCAGTTCGTTGATAATGCCGGCCTTGAGCGCAGCTTTCGGATTTACCTTTTTGCCTTCCATCAGGAACGGGAAGGCTGCCTCCAGGCCAATCATTCGAGGCAGTCGCTGGGTGCCGCCGCCACCTGGCAGCAGGCCCAGAGTCACTTCCGGCAGTCCAAGTTGAATGCTGTCGTCATTGATGGCGACACGGTAATGACAGGCGAGGGCAATCTCGAGGCCGCCACCCAGGGCGGAGCCGTTGATGGCTGCCACCACGGGTTTTCCGGTGGTTTCCAGAAACCGCATGTGCGATTTCAGGCCGTTGACCATATCCTCGAAAGTCCCGGCGTCTTCGCGCGTGACCTTATGCAGTTCTTTCAGGTCGCCGCCGGCAAAAAACGTCTTTTTGGCGGAGGCAATGATGATGCCGCGAATGTTATCCAGGTCTTCCTTCACTTTTGCGGCGGTTTCCGACAGGGCGTCCCGAAAAGCAGCGTTCATGGTGTTGGCGGACTGGCCGGGCATATCGATGGTGAGGGTCAGGATCTGGTCTGAACCCAGTTCGTAACGAATAGCACTCATAATTGGTTCTCCTGGAAAAGTGGACGGGTTCAGACGCGCTCAATGATGGTGGCAATGCCCATGCCGCCACCGACGCACAGTGTGGCCAGGCCGTAGCGCAGCTCGCGCCGCTCCAGCTCATCCAGCAGGGTGCCAAGGATCATGGCGCCGGTGGCACCCAGCGGGTGGCCCATGGCGATAGCCCCGCCGTTCACGTTCACTTTTTCGCCGGGAACCGAGAGTTCCCGCTGGAAGCGCATAACCACAGAGGCGAAGGCCTCGTTCACTTCAAACAGATCGATCTGATCGGCAGTCATGCCCGCCTTTTCCAGTGCCTTGCGCGCTGCCGGGGCGGGGCCGGTGAGCATGATGGTGGGGTCTGTGCTGGTCACGGCCGTGGCGATGATGCGAGCGCGCGGCGTCAGCCCCATGGCTTTGCCCTTGGCTTCACTGCCGATGAGCATGGCGGTGGCACCGTCGACGATACCTGAGGAGTTGCCGGCATGATGAACGTGGTTAATCTTCTCCACGTAGTGGTATTTCTCCCGGGCGACACCGTCGAAGCCCATCTCGCCCATCATCTGGAAGGAGGGTTTCAGGCCGGAAAGGCTTTCCAGGGAAGTGTTGCCACGCACATGCTCATCGCGATCAAGGATCACCACGCCATTCTGGTCAGTGATCGGAATGATGGACTTCGCAAAGTAGCCGTTCTGCCAGGCATTGGCCGCTTTCTGCTGGGATTTCACGGCAAAGCCATCAACGTCTTCACGGCTGAAGCCCTCGAGGGTGGCAATCAGGTCTGCGCCGATGCCCTGGGGCATGAAACCGGTATGCAGATTGGTTTCCGGATCTGTGGCCCAGGCTCCGCCGTCGGAGCCCATGGGCACACGGGACATGGCCTCCACGCCGCCGGCAACCACCATGTCTTCCCAGCCAGAGCGAACTTTCATGGCCGCCAGATTCACGGCTTCCAATCCGGAGGCGCAGAAACGGTTCAGGGTGACGCCCGCCACTTTTTCATCCCAGTCAGCGGCCAGCGCTGCCGTCTTGGCGATATCCGCACCCTGGTCACCCACGGCGGTCACGCAGCCCATCACAATGTCGTCCACCTGGGCGGTATCCAGGCTGTTCCTCTCCTGCAGCGCATGGAGCACCGTGGTCAACAGCGAGATGGGTTTGACGCTGTGAAGTGATCCGTCTTTTTTTCCGCGCCCCCTGGGGGTGCGGACTGCATCGAAGATATAAGCCTCGGTGGTCATTGCTTGTCCTCTGGTCATATTGTTTTCGGGTTTGATTTACCGATGACACAACCATAGCCGGTTGCGGTTGCAGGGGGTAATGACGCGGGCTGCCAATCGCATTGGCGAAATTGCTCATGAACCATGACAAGGAGGGGGCTAGCTTCTATGGTGTTAGAAACCGCAGACGAATTCGGGAGGCGGAAGCCATGTCTCTGCGAGATGCAATCGACAATTTCTACGAGCGGCTGGTGGTGGATGCCATCGAGGCAACGCGGGAGGAGTCTGACACAGCGGACTATCTGACCGATGTTATGTGCGTGGCTCTCAACCGACTGCCCACACGGTATTACCGGCATTCAATCGATATGATGTTTTACCTGGCGGACGAGGAACTCAAGGAGATGAAACAGAAATCCCTGGCCGCCGTAAAGGAAGCCAGGGAATTCGTCAGGGAACATCAGCGGGAGTAGACCGCTGGGCGCCTCAGGCCTCGTTCAGATTGGCGATGGCCCTGTTCAGTCGCTCAGCGAGCTCCGTGTCCGCGTTTTTGCCAGTGCCACCCAGGCACCAGGCTGCCAGCAGTTTCTCTACATCCTGCATTTGATCCGTGCTGTTGTCGGCGGAACCCATGCCATTGGCAAGGCGCTGAACCTGGATTTCCATGCGGCGCTGCTGATCGGCTTCGGGGGAGGGCACGCCGCAAAGGATTTCTGCGCGAATCACCAGCTCGACCGGATCGCTGGCGTCTGACGTTTCGGCCAGCGCAGCCCAGTGCTGAGGCGCTGATTCACTCCCGGACTGGCCCGCTGTGGCCGCCATCACCAGAGACTGCCAGGAAGCCATTTTTGCCTGCAATCTCAGAGCCGAGAGAATCTTGCTCAGCCGCTGCTTTTCTTGCTGGACCTGTTCCCTGACGCCTTTTGAGAGCGTAGCGGCATCAATATCCTTGAGCGTCGCCAGGGCCGCAGTGACTGCCTGTTCGTCACTTTCCGGGGATATTCCTGAAACCTGATTCAGGCCTGCTTGCGCCGTCTCGTCGGCGGCCCGTGATGCCTGCTGCTGTTCCGAGCGCTCGGCATCACGGCGGGCAAAGATCTGGTCACAGGCCTTTCGGAACGCCTGCCATAGTTTGCGGTCTTCCCGATGGCGGGTGATTCCGATGGCTTGCCAGTCTCCCTGGAGGGCCTTGGCCTGGTTCATGGCCTCCTGAAGCGGCTCGTGTTCGACCAGGGCCTGGGCCTTGTCCACGATCGTCTGTTTCAGGCCTTCGTTCTTGCGCCGTTCCTCGTCCAGGGGTGCTTCCAGCCTCTTGAGCAGTTCATCGAAGCGCTTTTGAACGCCCCGATTGTCGCGGAATTCCACTGGCCAGGCCTCTTTCCACTCCTGGCGAGCGGTCTGGTGGATTCGTTCCGCGGCTTTCCAGTCGATGGAAGACCAGTCGGCATTGTCCAGGAAGCTTTCGAGCTGCTGGCAAATGGCGGACCGTTTTTCCAGATTGGCCTGTTTGAGGCCGGACTTGGCAGAGAAGTAGGCCTTGCAGGGCTCGTAAGCCTTGTCCGAGGCAGCTTTGAACCGGGACCACAGCGAGCGATCTGAAGAGCCGCCGAGATCGCGCCACTCATTCTGCAACTCCTTGATTCGCTCGGCCTTTGCTTCCGGATCCATTGGCTGCTCTGCCAGGTATTCCATTTGCTCGCACAGGGCAATCTGCTTGGGTTCCGTGGCGAAGCCCTGCCAGTCCGAGAGTTCACGCAATTGCCCGGTAAGCAGCTGCATGCGCGCCTGATAGGGTTTTGCGTGGCGCTGGTCCAGATCCCGGAAGTGCTGTTGTGCCGTTTTGAAGAGCTGTTTGGATTCTTTCAGCTGTTTGGCCTCCAGAGCCTCCTCCAGTTGCCTGATTTCGGCCTCGAGGCGAGTCGTCAGAGCTTTCTGTTGCTCCTGATCAACTCGGGGCTCTGCCGGTTTCTTGCGTTTGCCGGCCAGCTTCCGCAATGGCTCCAGTAGTGCCGGGATGGGATAGCCTTCCGGCCAGTTGATCTCGGCAACCAGTGTCTTTGCCTGGGCACGCTGCTCGTCGGTGGCATCGTCTGCGCGCTCGAGCAGTGCGCCAAGTTCGACGATGGTTTCCCGTTCCTGGGTAATCCGACGGACAGAGCTCAGGTAATTGCGCAGTGCCAGCATGGCGTTTTCGTAGGCTTTCTGTTCCTGCTTCTCCACTGCCGTATCCCGGGTTGCTTCCAGCCAGCGGTTTTCCTGGGTTTTCTGGAGTGCATCCAGGGACGCCAGTGAGGGCAGTGTTTCAGGCGGTTGAGACTTGAGCTCGTCCAGTGTGCGGGTCAGCAGATCCAGGGTTTCCTGACGTTGCAGCTTCTGCTCGCGCTGGCGCTTTTCATCTTCCGCCGCAGATTGCAGGGCCGCAATGCGCTCTTTGCACAGGTGAACCGCTTCGAGAAAGGCCTGGGCCTGTTCCGGTGAGGCGTGTGTTTCCACCTCTGTCCATTGTTTCAGCAGGGCATCGAGCCGGGCCCCATAAAGCTTGGTATCGTCACTCTTCGCCTGATCCTGCGCGTGGCGGGTAAGGGTAGCGATGGTCTGGCTGATGCTGTCCAGCCGGGCCTGTTCTTCGCGCCGCTGCTGCAGTGCCAGTTTAACGATCTGGTAGACACCTTTGTCACGGCCTTTGGCCTGTTTCTGCACGTCCTGCAGGCTGGCTTCGTCGGTCAGTCTGCCTGCAGCGGACTGCCGGATATCCGCGGTAACGCCCTCAATGGCAAGCTTGGCCAGGACATCCTGGGATGGTGCGCTCTCCAGTGTTTTGAGCTGTTCTTCCCTCCGGTCAGTCCGGGTATCTTCCTGTTCGACAGGCTCTGGCTGGGTGGCTTTCCGCTGTTTTGGCGTTGCCTCGGTTGTCTTGCGGGATTTGAACAGTTTCTGGATGAACGCGGCCATAAGAGTATCCTTGGGTGTTGAAACCAGTTCACGGTGTCGGGCAAAGTTGTGCCGCCACCGGCCGTCGGCATCCGGTCAGGGATACCGGGTAGTTTGACTGGTCAGCCTGAGGTGCTGGCCAGCAGGAAAAATTCGCGGCTAGTCTAGCGTTTTGTATGCGTGTGCGGAAAGGGTCTGTATGGCAAAACAGGAAAATGACAACGATCAGGATTACAAGGCCCGGGCAACGGCACTCAGGTTGCTTGCCAGGCGCGAGCACAGTCGCCTCGAGTTAAGCCTTAAACTCCGCCAAAGAAAGCTGCCGGGCGACATTATTAACGCTGTTCTGGATGATTACGAGAAAGAGGGTTGGCTAGACGATGATCGGTTTGCTGACGTCTACGCCCGCCAAAGAATGGACCTTGGTTACGGACCGCTACGGATTCTTGGCGAACTTCAGCAGCGCGGGGTCCACAAGACTCCGGAGTGTGTTGCCGAGATGGCGGAGGAGGATTGGTGTCAGCGAGCTATCGGTATCCGCGATAAGCGTTTTGGCCTGGCGGATCTGAGTGACGACTGGGACGAAAAAGTGCGGCAGGCGCGTTTTCTGAATCGTAGGGGCTTTTCCGCCAGTCAGGTGGAGCGCGCGCTCGAGGCTCGTAGCGAATAGCCGGCGGAAGTCAGATTCTTCAAAGGGTTGGCGGTATCATGCCCAGTTCTGCGGGCAGGCCGGCCCTGAGCTTTCCGTCCGTTTGCAGCTCGCCTGATCGGCCTTCCGGCGCCCGGCTTTCCTCCATCTGTACGATCTGTTCCTCTGCTTCGGTCGCCGGGATACCCGGCTGGTTGAGCCGGGCGAGTACATCGTAATAGCGCCGTATATTCTGGACGTAGATCACCGGTTCGTGGCCCCGGGCATAGCCAAAGCGGGTCTTGGTATACCATTCCTTCTCGGCCAGTAACGGCAGGAATTCCTTTACGTCCATCCACCGGTCAGGGTCTCGTCCCGCGCCTTCTGTAAGTCGTCGGGCGTCCTCCAGATGCCCGAAACCCACGTTGTAGGAGGCGAGGGCGAACCAGGTGCGGTCTGGCTCCGGGATTCGTTCCGGGATTTTTTCGTGCACGATCCGGAAATACTTGGCGCCGCCCTGAATGCTTTCTTCGGCGTCCAGGCGGTTATTGATGCCGATATGGCTGGCGGTGTTCCTGGTCAGCATCATCAGTCCACGGACCCCGGTGGGCGATACCGCATTGGGGCGCCAGTGGGACTCCTGGTAACCAATGGCTGCGAGCAGTCGCCAGTCCATGTTGAACTCGCGGGCATAGTCGCGAAACAGCGACTCGTATTTGGGCAACCGGTTCTCCACATGATGCATGAAGGTTCGGGCACCCACGTAATTCAGTCGATCAAGGTGGCCATAGAAGCGCTCGGAAATCTGGGCCAATGTTCCGTTGGTCTCGAGACTTTCCAGGAACTGGCGGGCCGCTTTTGCCAGGGAATCATCCTGCGCTGACGGGAAAAACCAGGCCAGTTCACCGGGTTCTCCAAGGGTAAAGGCCTCCTTCACCATCGGGTAGAATACGTGGTTAAGGTCGAGCTCGTTGGAGGAAACCATTGCGTAGGGGAATTCGCCGCTTTCAACGCGGGACAGAACGCCCGCGGCGTCCAGTCCGGGATGCACCTCCCATTCAAGCTCTGCGTTTTCCCGGCGGGCTTCATTCAGGCGGTGCTCGTGGTTGCTGTCGGATACCACGTGCACCGTTTTCCCGATCAGGTCTTGTAATGATTCAGGCCGCTCGACATCGCGGTTATAAACCAGGATCGACTGGGCGGTGATGCCGGTCGCTACGGTGCGATACTGATTGGCAGTATGGGGTTGCCTGGAGAGCCCGAGCATCCCGAAGTGGGCGTAGTTCTTTTCCAGAACGGACAGGATTTCTGTGTTGTTATCGGCAACGCGGACCCGGAGCTTTACGCCAAGTTCCTCGGCGAACAGTTTTGCCAGTTCGTAATCATAGCCGGTGGGGCCGTCTTCACTTTCCACATAGATAGACGGCGCCGTCCGGGTAATCACATGCAGCACCCCCTCATCACGGATTTCCTGGAGAGTGCTGGGCTGTGAGCATCCGGTCAGTATCAGGGCAGTGCCGAGGAAGAAAACAATCCCGGCGGATGCGCTTTTGAAAGCAGCAAATATCTTTGGCAAGTCCATGGACTCCGTCACTGCTGGATCATCTGGTTGTAGCGTCGCATAAAGCCACGCAACCTTGTCTATCCTGAGCGTGGAATTCCTTTCCACACATTCAATGATCCTTGGTGTCGGAGGCCTGGTCAATAAAGCTGGTTAATTAATGTGCAAAACAATGTTAATTGTACAGCCCGGGATTAACGCCTCAAGCGCTGTATCCTGACCCCGCTTTCGAGTATCATGTCGGCCTTTCAAATTGCACCCAGACTTCCCCGTTTCGCGCGATACAGGTTGATATCATGCTTGAACTTCGCGGCGCTCCCGCGCTCTCGCCATTCCGCTCCCGCAAATTGCATTCCCGGATTCAGGATATCGTGCCTGAAATCGAGCATGTTTATGCTGAGTTCATGCACTTTGTTGACCTGGAGGCAGACCTCTCGGACGCGGAGCAAGCTATTCTGGACCGGCTCCTGACCTATGGCCCGAGTGTGCCGGTGGAAGAGCCTGACGGCGTGCTTTTCCTGGTTGTGCCTCGCCCCGGCACGCTCTCGCCCTGGTCCAGCAAGGCAACGGACATCGCCCGGAACTGTGGCTTGCGGCAGATACATCGGATTGAGCGGGGCACGGCCTATTACATTCGTTCGGGGCGCAAGCTTGGCCTGGAACAACGCGAGAAAATCGCAGCGCTGCTGCATGACCGCATGACTCAGAAAGTATTTCATGAGATGGGCGGCGCAGAGCTGTTGTTCAGCCATGAAGAGCCTCGGCTCCTGGGGAGGGTGCCAGTTCTCGCCGGTGGCCGCGATGCCCTGGTGGAAGCCAACTCGCGCCTGGGGCTGGCGCTTGCCGAAGATGAAATTGACTACCTGGTTAAGTCCTTCACGGATCTTGAACGGGATCCGACCGACGTGGAACTCATGATGTTCGCCCAGGCGAACTCCGAGCATTGTCGCCACAAGATATTCAACGCGTCCTGGGATATTGACGGCGAGGGTCAGGAAAAATCCCTGTTCGCCATGATCCGGAATACCTTCGAAATGAACAGCGAGGGCGTGCTATCGGCCTACAAGGACAATGCCTCGGTTATTCGGGGTAGTCGTGGTGGCCGCTTCTTCCCGGACCCCGAGACGGGTGTCTACGGATATAACGAAGAAGAAATCCATATTCTGATGAAGGTGGAAACGCACAACCACCCGACGGCGATTGCTCCTGCCGCCGGCGCCGCCACGGGCTCCGGCGGCGAAATTCGCGACGAAGGTGCTACCGGCCGGGGTTCCAAGCCCAAAGCGGGTCTGACTGGTTTCACAGTCTCAAACCTGAATCTGCCGGACGATCCCCAGCCATGGGAAATCAACTACGGCAAACCTGAACGCATCGCTTCACCGCTCGACATCATGATTGAAGGGCCTATTGGTGGCGCGGCATTCAATAACGAATTCGGACGTCCCAACCTGGCGGGCTACTTCCGGACCTTTGAGGAGAAAGTGCCCGGAGCCGCCGGCGAAGAAGTCCGCGGTTACCACAAGCCGATCATGATTGCCGGTGGTCTTGGCAATATTCGTGAGGAGCATGTTGAAAAGGGCAATATCCCGGTGGGCGCGAAACTCATCGTGTTGGGTGGGCCCTCCATGCTGATCGGTCTGGGCGGTGGTGCGGCTTCGTCCATGGACTCGGGCTCCAGTAACGAAAATCTGGACTTTGCGTCAGTGCAGCGGGACAACCCCGAGATGGAGCGTCGGTGTCAGGAAGTTATCGACCGCTGCTGGCAGATGGGCGACAGGAACCCTATTGCGTTCATCCATGATGTGGGCGCCGGTGGTCTGTCCAACGCTATGCCTGAGCTTGTCAAAGATGGCGGTCGCGGCGGTAAATTCGAGCTTCGCGACATTCCCAGTGACGAGCCGGGAATGTCTCCGCTGGAAATCTGGTGTAACGAATCCCAGGAACGGTATGTGATGGCAGTGGCTCCGGAAAACCTGGAGCAATTTGACGCCCTGTGCCGCCGCGAGCGCTGCCCCTATGCCGTGATAGGCGAGGCGACAGAAGCTCATCATCTGGAATTGGGCGATTCCTACTTCGACGACAAGCCGGTTGATCTGCCGATGGAAGTGCTGTTCGGCAAACCGCCGCGCATGCATCGGAGTGTCAGCCGCGCTTCCTTTACGAAGCCCATTTTCGACTCCACCAAAATCGATCTGGATGATGCCATTCGCCGCGTTCTGCGTCTGCCGTCTGTTGGCTCCAAGAGCTTTTTGATCACCATTGGTGACCGGACCATTACCGGCCTGGTTGCTCGGGATCAGATGGTTGGGCCCTGGCAGGTTCCGGTGGCTGATGTGGCTGTGACGGCCACCTCCTTCGATGTTCGCACCGGTGAAGCAATGGCCATGGGCGAGCGCACGCCGGTCGCCACGATCGATGCGCCCGCGTCCGGTCGCATGGCCGTCGGTGAAGTGATTACCAATATGGCGGCAGCGCCGATCGGCAAGTTGGCCGATATCCGGCTCTCTGCAAACTGGATGGCCGCTGCTGGCCACCCGGGTGAAGATGAGAATCTCTACGAGACCGTTCGCGCCGTAGGCATGGAATTGTGCCCGGAGCTTGGAATCACGATCCCCGTGGGCAAGGACTCCATGTCCATGAAGACCATGTGGGAAGAAGACAGCGGCGAACAGAAAAGCGTGACTGCACCGCTTTCATTGATTGTCAGTGGTTTTGCACCGGTTATTGATGTTGCAAGGACGCTGACTCCCCAGCTGGTCAAGGATGCTGGCGAGACAGATCTGATCCTCGTGGATCTTGCTGCTGGCCAGAACCGCCTCGGGGGCTCCGCTCTGGCTCAGGTTTACCGTCAGGTCGGTGCAGTTGCACCGGATCTGGATGACCCGGAGGACATCAAGGCTTTCTTTGCGGTTATTCAGGGTCTGAACAGCGACGGTAAGCTCCTGGCCTATCACGATCGTTCAGACGGCGGCCTGTTCGTCACCCTTGCTGAAATGTGTTTCGCCGGCCACTGTGGGGTTGATATCAAGCTGGATGGCCTCGCCGAGGATCGCAGTCAGTTTGCCCGGGAACTTTTTAATGAAGAGCTGGGTGCCGTCATCCAGGTACGCAGGGAAGACACCGGTTTTGTCCTGCAGCAGTTCTCTGCCGCGGGTCTTGGGGATTACATCAGTGTTATCGGTAGCCCGAATGATACTGACAACCTTCGCCTGACCTTCGAAGGTAGCACTGTGGTGGATGAATCCCGGGTGGAGCTCCAGCGCCTGTGGTCCGAGACCAGTTACCGTGTTCAGTCGCTCCGGGATAACGCCGATTGCGCTCGTGAAGAATTCGATAACCTGCTTGACGCAGAGGATCCCGGTCTCCACGCCGAACTCTCTTACGACATCAACGACGACGTGGCTGCCCCTTATATCAACAAGGGAGCCCGTCCAAAAGTTGCGGTTCTGCGGGAGCAGGGTGTCAATGGTCAGGTTGAGATGGCAGCCGCATTCGACCGTGCCGGCTTCGATTCTGTCGACGTGCATATGAGCGATCTGCTCTCCGGCCGGGTTACGCTGGAAGGCTTTAACAGCCTGGTTGCCTGTGGCGGTTTCTCCTACGGTGACGTTCTGGGCGCTGGCGAGGGTTGGGCCAAGTCGATTCTGTTCAGCGATCGCGTCAGGGACCAGTTTGCGGCGTTCTTTAATCGCCAGGACACGCTGGCGCTGGGTGTGTGCAATGGCTGTCAGATGCTCTCCAATCTTCACGAACTGATTCCGGGAAGTGAGGGCTGGCCACGTTTCGTACGCAACCAGTCCGAGCAGTTTGAGGCGCGCCTGGTTATGGCTGAGGTGATGCCGTCACCGTCGGCGTTCATGGATGGCATGGCCGGTTCCCGTATGCCGATTGCCGTTGCTCACGGCGAGGGCAGGGTTGAGTTTGCCAGCGGCACCTCGGCAGAAGCTCTCTCCGAGAACGAGTTGGTGGCGCTGCGCTATGTGGATAATCGGGGGCAGGCGACCGTACGCTATCCCTACAACCCGAATGGATCCGAAGCCGGTATTACTGGTGTGACGACGCGCGATGGCAGGGTCACCATCATGATGCCGCATCCCGAGCGAGTGTTCAGGGCTGTCCAGCATTCCTGGCGCCCCTCAGAATGGCAGGAAGATGGTTCCTGGATTCGCATGTTCCGAAATGCGAGACGCTGGTTCGGCTGATTTTCCGTTCCAGTGACAAGCCGGTTTTGGGTGCGCTCAACATGAGTGTTTATTCCAAAGCCGGCTTTTTTGTTTTGCGCCCTTTTTTTGGGCGTTTTTCAAGGGAAAAAATCGGCAAAAATGGCAAAAATCCCCTTGACTCAGTATTTTTATGCACATTGCTGGTGCCTCCCTGTTTGTTCTGTGCACAAAGAGCGGGAATTTGGTTCAACTTTTGCTCAAAAGTCATAACCAATTGAAAAATATAGAATAAATGAATCAGGTGATTTTGTCGCCAATTTAACGGAAGTGCAGTGATTACGGGGTTTGAGGGCGTGTTCCCAAAAACTTTCCCCAGAGTTATCCACAGATTCTGTGGGTAAGTATCTAAGCTATTAATCTGTACAAAAAATATCCGACCTGAAGGAGGTTTTTCGATGTACAAGATGTGTTATTTCGTTCCGGAGACTCACGTCGAAAAAACCAAACAGGCATTGTTCGATGCCGGCGCCGGTCGAATCGGTGATTACGATTCCTGTGCCTGGCAATGTCTTGGAAGAGGGCAGTTTCGTCCGCTTGAAGGAAGCGATCCGTTTCTCGGTCATGCCGGGGAGATTGAAGCGGTGGATGAATACAAGGTTGAGCTGGTTTGCGCCGACGAGCTGATAAAGGATGCTCTCGCGGCACTCAAGCAGGCCCACCCATACGAGGAGCCCGCTTACGAAATCTATCGAATGGAGGAATTGTAGTCGCCCGCGCTACTTGCGGTCTTTCGCCATGGGGTGGCGGATATCACTCACGTGAACCCCGAAGGATTCGCGGCTGTAGTCAGACAGGAAAAGTTCCAGGGTTCGCTTGACGGTCGGGAACGAGATTTCTTCCCAGGGAATCTCGTCCAGGCCGAACAGTCTGGATTCGAGGGACTCCTCACCTGCACCAAACTGACCGTCTTTCAGTGTGGCCCGGTAGAACATGTGAACCTGATTGATGTGCGGGACGTCGATGATGGAATAGAGGCCTTCAATGTTAACCTCTGCAAGCGCCTCTTCCATCGTTTCCCGCTCCGCGGCCTCGATGGTGGTTTCGGCGTTCTCCATGAAACCCGCAGGCAGCGTCCAGTAACCATAGCGAGGTTCGATAGCGCGGCGACACAGCAGTATCTGGCCCTCCCACACGGGCACCGTGCCGGCGACAATGCGTGGGTTCTGGTAATGTATGGTATCGCAGCTGACACAGACATAGCGGTGACGGTTATCGCCTTCGGGGATGCGTTGTTCAACCGGATGGCCGCATGTGCTGCAGTACTTCATGATTTTCCCCGTATACTTAAATTGGTTTGGTAGTCAGTTTAACGATCCCGGCTGCCTCTGTCTCATCCAACCTCCGGATGTACCGTGGAGATGAACATTGCGTGATTTACTTGCCGAGCGCCTGGCCGGCTATGCACCGCGCCAGTTGGCCCTGGATTATCCTGAGGCAGGCATACTGGTTCCGGTAACCGACGATCTGAAAAACCCGGAGATGATCTTTACGCTCAGGTCCGAGAATCTGAGCACCCATCGCGGGCAGGTCGCCTATCCCGGCGGCAAAAGGGATTCGGAAGATCCGTCTCTGGCAGCAACGGCGTTACGTGAAACCCATGAAGAGATCGGATTGCCGCCGGATCAAGTACAACTAATTGCGCCGCTCAGTCAGGTGATGTCCCGCTACGGAATTCTAGTTACACCTTACGTTGGTGTGATTCCCGGAGATCATCCTTTGGAGCCAAACCCCCATGAAATCGAAAGTGTATTCCGCGTGCCTCTATCGTTTTTTCTGGAAGACAGGCGGGAGCGCACAGATGCTCTGGATTTCCTGAACCATACGTTTTACGTACCCTGCTACCGTTGGGAACGCTACGAGATCTGGGGCCTGTCGGCAGTGGTTCTGGTTGACTTCCTGAACGCTGTGTACGATGCCGGAATCGATCTGCTTGAACCGCCTGAAGGAGGCTGAGAATGTTTTACCAGTTGAATGACCGAACGCCGGAACTGGAAGGTGAGGGTCACTTTGTGGCCGAGAACGCGTCGGTGATAGGCCGTGTCCGGCTGATGGATAAGGCCAGCGTCTGGTTCAATGCCGTTCTACGTGGTGACAACGAGTGGATCACCATTGGGCCTGAAACAAATGTTCAGGACGGTTCGGTACTGCATACAGACCCGGGTATGCCTCTTACTCTGGGTAAGGGTGTAACGGTTGGTCACAAGGTAATGCTCCATGGGTGCGAGATTGGTGACTACTCTTTAATTGGCATAAATGCTGTGGTTCTGAACGGAGCAAAGATTGGCAAGCACTGCCTGATTGGCGCCAATGCTCTCATTCCCGAAGGAATGGAGGTGCCTGACGGCTCCATGGTTGTCGGTTCGCCGGGCAAGATCAAGCGGGAGCTCAACGATAGCCAGAAGAAGATGCTGGAAATGAGTGCGCAGCACTATGTTCAGAATGCTGCTCGCTACGCCGATGAGCTCAAGCCCTGCGAGCCGAAAAAATGAGTGTTGCTGACAAGGTCCGATCGCCCTGCGTAAGCATCTGCGCGCTTGATGAAAATGACATCTGTGTGGGCTGCCATCGAAGTGGGGATGAGATCACCCTCTGGACCAGGATGGATGACGACGAACGGCGCGAGGTGCTCCGGAAAGTGGCGGAGCGCGAAAAAGGTTCCCTGATTCACGGCTAACATAGGTGTTGGTAAATCATGACTGACTCAGTTCGAATTGGTACTCCCCTTAAAGGTAATGCCTTCAGGGTTTTGTTTTGTGGATCCGGTGAGCTTGGCAAGGAAGTTGTCATTGAACTTCAGCGCTATGGCGTCGAAGTGATCGCTGTCGACAGATATGCGGATGCGCCTGCCATGCAGGTGGCGCATCGGAGCCATGTCATCGACATGCTGGACGGCGCCAGCCTGCGCAGTGTTATCGAACAGGAAAAGCCGGATCTGATTGTTCCGGAGATTGAAGCGATTGCCACGCCGGAGTTGGTAAAGCTCGAAGAGGAAGGCTATCGCGTCATCCCCACCGCCAGAGCGGTGAACCTCACCATGAACCGTGAAGGAATCCGGAGGCTCGCGGCTGAAGAGCTCGGGCTGCCTACCTCACCCTACCGCTTTGCGGGTACCCGGGAAGAATACCTTGCCGCCGTGAACGAAATAGGCCTGCCACTTGTGGTAAAGCCGGTCATGAGCTCGTCGGGCAAGGGGCAGAGTACCGTCAAGACCGAGGATGATATTGAAGCGGCCTGGGAATATGCCCAGTCTGGCGGGCGTGCCGGTAAGGGAAGGGTGATTGTCGAAGGCTTTGTGGACTTTGACTATGAGATTACCCTGCTCACCGTCAAGCACCGTGATGGCGTATCTTTTTGTGAGCCCATCGGGCACAGGCAGGAAGATGGAGACTATCGGGAATCCTGGCAACCACAGCCAATGGCCCCGCTGGCCTACGAGCGTTCGGCCGAAGTTGCCCGCGCTGTGGTCGAAAACCTCGGTGGCTATGGCATCTACGGTGTGGAGCTGTTTGTTAAGGAAGACAATGTCTGGTTCTCCGAGGTTTCGCCGCGTCCGCACGATACTGGCCTGGTTACGTTGGTCTCACAGGACCTGTCCGAATTTGCTCTGCATGCCCGAGCCATTCTGGGTTTGCCCATTCCCGCGATACGGCAGACTGGTCCCTCGGCATCAGCCGTGATTCTTCCTGAGGGCGATTCGGCGTCCGTATCGTATTCCGGTCTTGAGACAGCGCTTTCCGAGCCGGATACTCAATTGCGTTTGTTCGGCAAGCCCGAGTTGAAGGGGCGCCGTCGAATGGGCGTTGCCCTGGCGAAGGGCGCAACGGTGGATGAAGCGCGCAAGAAAGCTCGCGACTCGGCAAATTCGATTACCGTTGAACTGTGAGGTTCACCCAGGCCTGGCTCTGATCAGCCAGGCTTATGAAGGTTTGATGACGATTTCCGAAAAAATTCGGAACGAACCGTTGACACCTTCAGGCAGGTCTGTAGAATGCGCATCTCTTTCGAGGGGGGCACCGCTGAGGCGGCTCAGAAATCGAAAGATAACTGTTTGAAAGCGCTGAAGAAAATGAGTTTCAAAGTTCTTCAGAAAGCAGTTGACAGGCAAGCGATTCACTGTAGAATGCGCGCCTCGAAACAAGCAGTAAGCCGGGTCATTTTTCGGCGCTTTCCGGAGACGGAAAACATCGAAAAATAAACGGTTGACAAGGCGGCGTTACGATGTAGAATACGCGGCCTTGATTGAGCAACAGCTCAAACGCTCTTTAAAAAGTTGACCAAGTAATTCGTGTGGGCGCTGGCCGAGGTATTTCGGATATGAAATATCAGGACAGTGACTCGTCGAAATTGAGTTTTGT
>NZ_JBSXOI010000037.1:0-21895 GCF_056859395.1 Marinobacter sp. L-80 | reverse complement strand
ACGCGGCGGCAATTCCCCAAGTTGCAAGATCAGGCATTTAGCCCTCCAAGTTCGGTGAGTCTGTCAAATTGCCCAGAAATCGAATTTGATGCCTTCCCTGGACCTGCCGTTATTGATAATGGCCCGTGCCCGCCATAGCATCTTGCCAGTACCGCACCGTGGCGGAGTTCAGGCGAAAAGGCATCACTTTCACAGAGCTGACCTCAGTAATCCTTGTGTTCGCGGAACACACGCTGCTGGCCGTTGGCGTTGAAGGCGATGACCTGATAATCGTCCTTCCGGCCCGTTTCCATGCCCCTGCATCATTTTCATGCACGCCTCAGTCATGGCTTTACGGTCTTCGGGGGACATATCAGACATCATATTCATCATCCCCCTCATGCCTTTTCCTTCGTCCTCGTGGGCCAATGCAGAGAAGGATCCAATGGTTCCGGCCAGAAGAATCGCTGTGATGGTGAGCCTGGTTTTTGAATTGCGCATTTGATTCACTCCATATAAAGCCCCGTTACGAATGAACCGAAGTACGAGACTTTGTTGCAAGAACTAACGTTAATGAGTTTGCCGCGATGGGCAAAAACCGGTTAAGACTCAGGAGTAATGTTCTGCAGGGGGTGTAATAGAAGCCAGGAAGGGATCCTGGTAGTGGGCCGCCTGTGCGGCAAAAATCAGCTGGGAACCGGTATCGGTAAAACTTGTGAAGTTCCCCGGCGGCAAGGCAAAGCAAACGCAGGCCCGCTGAACACCAAAAGCAGTGACAGCAACACAACGATAGTGGGGCGATTCTTTGCGGCCATCCTGCTTTCAAGCACCAGTCTGTGACATTAACAAATTAAGGCATACGATCTACCGATACGTTCCCAAAAGACCAACACTATTTTATTCCGTTGTAAGCGTCCGCCGATGGCGCTGCTCTTCTGTGTCGGCAGTCGGGTTAGAACATCCCTTGGATACCCATAGGGATCATGCCCTTTCCGCATAGCCGACTGGATCAGCGTCATGACCGCAGCCGCGCGTTGACCACTGCGGAGTGATCCCAGGAACAGCCCAACGCACAGGGCCACGAGCCTTCACTTATACGTGACGCCGTGTCGATCGAAGATCTCATAAACTTCCCCGGCCTCCTCCTGCGGCAACATCACCCGGATCGTCTGCTCTTCCTTATCAATAAAGATCACATCCTGTGGGATTTCGCTGCCAATAAGATCGTCTCGCGTATTGCGTGCCTGATCCATGTTCTCGAACTTACCATTAATAGCTTTACCCATCGTGCTTCTCCTTGTTGTTTAGATTCCATCCAAAGCATAGCTAACACATCAATTTCTGTAAATTTACGACGTTTCCAAGAGCCAAACGCTGCCTGAGACCTCCTCAACCGCAGCGTTCGTCAGCGACCCTTATCCTTCGGATTGTCTACCCCCGGTCGGGGCGACCCGCCCTCTATCAGGCGAATGTCTGTTCACCGCAACAGTGATAAGGTCAGAACTTGACCTCTCCCCACAACCAGGCCTTGTCCGTATCCACGCCACGACCATCGGCGGCATAGCTGGCGAACTTGGCACCCACCGTGTAGTGCTTGTTGATCGGGTAGACAGCCAGCAGCCCCAGCTCGGAGCCATAGCTCAGGCTATTGATGTCACTGCTGTAGTCATGATAAACGGCCAGCCACTTGACCCCCTTTGCTGAGGCACCCGCCGATACGTATAGATCCTGCAGGCCATCGTCCGGGGTGACCAGGAACTGGTCGGCCCAACCGTTCATCGCGTGAAGCGTCGCCAGAGGCGTCTGGAATGACCGGCCGTCGTCCGACTCCAGAGTCTCCATACCCACCTTAAAGGTCAGGCCGTAGACTGCGAGCCCCACTTCCGCCAGCCAATAAGCGGCCTCAAAGCTTTGCGGGTTGTCTGCATAGTCTTTCTGGATTGCGTACTCCAGGGTGTACAGGACCCTGGCGTCTTCCGATACATCGGTGCCACCTGCGAACCGCAAACCAAAATTCTGGGTTGAGTTGACGTCTGCGTTGGTAAAGTCGAAAAGATAACCGTAAGTGGTCAGGGTTCCGGCAGCCAAGCCATGATACTGTGCGTTGAAAATCGGCGACTGCATTGGGAAATTGCCATTAGGGCTGGCATCCGAGAACACCCGGTTAGCATTGTAAAGATAGCCCGCTGTGATCTTCGTGTCCGGAAGCGACTCGTTGGTGCCGACAAAGGCATCGAAGGTTTGCTCATTCTGGCGCCAGCCAACCGTACCGATAAACCGGTGATTGTCCAGAGCAAAGCGCTGACGGCCGTAGGTCAGGCTGGTATCCGAAAAACCTTTGTAACGCACGTAAATTTGGTTGACTTCGGTTTCCGTCGGATCAGCGACTACTGAGTGATCGGTTATGCCATTGATGGTGCTATTGTAGTTCTCATTCCCCACAGCGGACACATCTTCCGCCTCGGCAAACACCTCAAACCCCTTAAAATCACCAGTCCGGTACCCCAGTCGGGTTCGAACGGTAGAAGCATGGGCTTGATCAAGAGGGTTGTCCTGATCCACAAATTCGTAACGGTAACGAACATCAAGCGAAACCTTTCCCCCGGTTAAGGCTTCGGTAAAGGTCATGGACAGGACAGGCGTTGCGGCAGAGGCCAGAACCGAACCAATGGCAAAGACAAGCAACGACTTCTGGTTTTTTTGGCCATTCCTGGCAGTGAGCGGAGTTAGCATCATTTTCATCCTAGTGGTACCTTCAGCGGCCGTATAAATGGTTGAATGGAGTCAACATTTCATCGATAAGTCGCTCGTTCAGTTTAGGGCGCCAATGTCAGCGACAACCTTGATATCGGTCAGATTGAACCTGACTCTCAAGGGGTACCTCCATAGGCTCACAGGCAAAAAGTGCTGAACAACGCGCCACCACCTTGTACGTCTTGCAAAGCCGTCCATACGGGCCTCATTTTTTCAGGAATACAGCCGGATCAGAGCTTAACTGCACCTTCAGGCTGTCCAACTGATGGGGTCCACCTCAATGTACACCAGAAACCTCAGATGAACTTTATTAGCGGGGGGTGGGGGTGGGGGTGGGGCAGACAAAAGCATGGGCAGATTAATATCTGCCCAAAACCTGAGTATTTCATTAACTCTCAAGAACTATATCAAACCGCAAAACTCATTCAAGCGACCTCCATGCGGTCAAAATGCATATTGTAACCTCGCACGCACTTCATCTCCGCTAGCGCCATTGGCTTCTTCGCCATCCATGTAGCTCATTCCAAGTCGAACATTCTTGTTGGCGTAATAGTTAACGCCCAGTGTTGTTTGCTCACCGTCGGTCGTGGCCAGCCCCACGTCACTGTATTTTCCGTCACCATCCTCAAAGCGGGCAACAACTTCCCAGGCCCCTTTGGGCGATGCCGGTTTTACCCGCTTGAATGCTCCGGCTTTGTAAGGACGGCTTTCGCCGGTGATGATCCAGCCAAGTTGTACGTAATAACCATCAACATCCACCTGGCCTTCTTCGGAATCGAAATATTCGGCCTGGGCATGGAAGGGCCCGGAAGCGCCGGCGAGTTCCAGATTAAACGTGTCGACCTCCTCGGCCTGAGTGTCGGCGTCACGCGTGGTATAGCCCGCACCAAGATGAGCAACCAGATTATTCGTTTGAATCGGTGCAAACGTGCCCCGTGCGGTTACTGCCGTGTTATTGAAGTCGTCGCTGCCATTGCCGTCTGCTTCGAAATAGCCGATACCGTAGGTCCAGTTGCTGCCTTTGCCACTGAGCTGGATGCCGCCGCTGCGACCGGGGGTATAACGCTCGGTCATGGCGGATCGCTCAAGGGCCGAGATGTCTTTTGAACTCGTTAATTGTTCCAGGCCGAATGGCTCTTTCTGCTTACCAATAGTCACGGTTGCCGTCGAGCCAAATCCCAGGTAGCGAATGTACAGGTCCTCCGCGGTGCCGCCTTTGGCGCCGTCACTCTCAGCCACGTTGAACTGGGTCTTGTACGCCCAGTCGCCAAAGTGGCCCTTGGCGTAGAGGCGTGCCCGGCGCACATCGAAATCGGTCGTGTCAACGCCGTTGTCGTCAGACTGCGTGGCGTCGTAATCCCACTGAATGCGCCCGCCGAGCTGAAAAGACGCTGATTTATCCAACGTTTTCACCTTGATACCACTGTCGGTATCAATCACAAGGTCTTTGCCGCTGGTCGTAACGGTTCCGGCCTGTGCAGCAGAAGCGGCAGAAATCGCCAAAGCCAAGCCCAAATATTTCTTGCTCATGATCTGTCTCACCTTTTTCGGTTTGCTTGTGTGTGTTGAAGCGCTATTAAAGTCTATTTGGCAAAGATTACAGAATGGTTACAGAGAATGCATCAAAACAGGGCGCTGGTCCGGGCCGG
Organism: Marinobacter sp. L-80; assembly: GCF_056859395.1. Taxonomy (NCBI): domain Bacteria; kingdom Pseudomonadati; phylum Pseudomonadota; class Gammaproteobacteria; order Pseudomonadales; family Marinobacteraceae; genus Marinobacter; species Marinobacter sp. L-80. Next base: position 17,513 of record NZ_JBSXOI010000037.1, on the reverse strand, counting down.
TGACAGGTTCTGGGGCGCTAGGTGTTGCGGTCGTTTTTCGGGGGCAAGCTCAGAATGTGCCGATTTGTCTCTATAATAATGATAAAAAAGAATAAATAAGATGTGGCAAGACTTTTGCTCAATCATATTTGGAGCAATGAAACCCAACCGAAGGTATCCATTATGAAGAAGCAGTTTTTCACCAAATCCGGATTTATCAGTATCACTTTGCTTGCAGCACTTCAGGCTGCGCCCGCCATTGTTAGCGCTGACGTCAGCTCAAATGTGAGCGCCAGCAGCAACTATCTGTTCCGGGGCGTCACCCAGACAGACGGGGCTGCGGCTGTCCAGGGAGGGTTGGATTAAGAGCATGCGTCGGGCTTCTATGCCGGTGGTTGGGGTTCCAATGTCGATTTTGGTGACGGCACCAGCTATGAGCTTGATCTTTATGCCGGATTCTCCGGCTCTGTGGAAGAACTGGGTTATGACGTTGGGTACATTTATTATGCGTATCCTGACGCGCCGGACTCCATCGACTTCGGCGAACTGTACGGCGAGATCAGTTATGGCATTGCGGCCATCGGCCTGGCCTACACGATCAACAGCGACACCAGTGGTGATGGGGTGTTCGTGCAGGGGGATGCCTATTACTACGCCTCTGTTGGGGTGCCTCTGGAGGACAGCTACAGTGCCGGTGTGACGCTTGGCTATTACGACTTCGCTGATGACGGCAAGGCTTCTGTCGGCGAGGCAAGTTATTCACACGTCGCCGCCAACGTTACAAAGGATGCGGGAAACTTCGGTTCTTTCAGTGTTAACGTGGAGTACGCGGACATTGAGTCAACCGACGCGCTTGGCTCTGTCAACTCGGATGATCCGAAGTTCTGGCTGGGTTGGAGCAGGAGTTTCTGATCGGCCAAGTGATCACAAGCAATTCAGATCCAGAATAAAAAGCCGGCCCAAATGACGGGCCGGTTTTTATTTATCATGCAAGAACCCACCATCGTGCGCCTGCCTTGACGCCCGGTGACTCGACATCCTCGCCCTTACCTCTGCCCCCCCCCCTGCCGCCAAAGCTCATTTCTTATCCGGTGCCTGAATTTCAAACTGTATTAAAGGTTTGTCTGTAAGGTCGTTCCAGATTCCCACGCAAAAATGCTGACTCACTGACCTCAGTCAAACAGCCAGGATGATACTGAATGAACAAACGATTGTTGTTGTGCGCGATGATAGTTCCGGGAGCCTTGGCCGTCTCTCCCATGGTGTCGGCCCAGGCAAAAGAGAGTGTGTCGCTGAAAGAATATCAGCAGGCCAAAGCCAGCCAGGCTGTTTCCCTGAACCAGGCCATGGTGATGGCTTTCGAGAACAGCCCGGTATTGGCTTTGAGGCGGGCCGCGGTCTCGATGCAGCAGGGCCAGCTTGACCATGCCAGCCGCTGGGCGCCCAGCAATCCAGAGTTTGAGGTGGGGGGGCGTCAGGCCCCGGAGCAGGCTGATGAGTCCCTGGAATACGGGATTAGGGTTACTCAGGAGATCTGGATGGGTAACCGCGGCGACCTTGGCCAGTCGCGTGCCCGGAGCAATCTCACGTCCCGGCAACAGGAGCTTGAATACCTGAAGGTGGCCACCAAGGCGCGCGTACGGGCCGCCTATTTCCGGATACTGTTGGCTCAGAAAGAGTTGAAAACCGCAACCCGTGCCGTTGACCTGATGCAACGCACCAAAGACCTCGTTGAAATGTCCGTAAAACAGGGAAAACAAACCCGGATTGATCTCAATACCGCAGTCATTGGGCTTGCCAGGGCCCGGAATCAGAAAGCCTCGGCGGAACAAAAGCTCGAGCAATCAAAAATTGATCTTACCGAAGTGCTCGGGGTGTCCCCCTCCGATGCCGTTGGGGTGACCGGCGAGCTTGATGTGACGCTCGAAGACCTGCCTCCGACCAGCCAGCTTGTCGAGATGGCACAGAGTCAGAGAGCGGACCTGAAAGCGGCGGCCGCCAGAATTGCAGCGGATGAATCTGGCCTTGAAGTTGCGAAAAGCCTGACGATTCCAAATCTGAAAGTCTTCGGATTTTATGATCGTGAGGAAGGCTCCAACCTTTTTGGTGCAGGGGTGTCGATGCCTTTGACCGTTTTTCATGATTATTCCGGTGAGCAGAGACAAGCTGCTGCGCGGCTGAAAACCTCCGAGCTTGAGGCAGAGGCTTTGCGCCTGGCTACAGAGCGTCAGGTTGTGTCGGCTGTGGCCCGGTATGAATCCACCGCCGTTCGACTGCGCCAGATGAACGAGTCGATCCTGGAGCGTTCAGAGGAAACATTACAACTGATGCAAAAAGCACTTCGGGCGGGCAAGGTCGGTGCCTCGGATGTTCTGGCGGCCCAGGACAACCTCCTGTCGGTAAGGCAGGAATACGTTCAGGCGCAGAACGATTATATCGATGCCGTGCGGGCGCTGGAGATAAGCACGGGAGGTGCTCTGTCGATGTCAGCCGGTTCCTGAGGATAAAAAACTCAAGATTAACCGTTATCTAATATTGAGGGTGAACGAATGATTCGCAATCTGAAGATATTTTTAATCGTTGTCAGCGTTCTGGGTATGCCGCAGGTATACGCTGCCGGAGAAGCTGAAGGTGACCAGCACGCAAATGAAGAAGCCGGGCATGCTGGAGAGGAAAGCCAGTCCCGCAGAATTCATTTGACGCCGGAGCAGACACAGTTGCTGGCCATACAGACCGTGGCGGTGTCCAAGGGGCGTGCCGACGCAATTGTCACTGCACCTGCTGAGATTCAGTATGTGCCGGACCGCGTGGCCGAGGTTGGTCCGCTGCTGGAGGGAAAACTGACAGGGTTGGCGGTTGATCTGGGGGATCGTGTCAATAAGGGGCAGTTACTGGCAACCCTGAACAGTGTGGAGCTAGCCCGGATTCGCTCCCGGTTAATCTCGCTGGAGGCCCGCAAAGAAGCGGCCGAGTCTGACTACAATCGTGAAAGGGAGTTGCAGGGACAGGGTATTTCCAGTGAAGAAGAGTTCCTGGATGCCAAGGCTGCCTTTCTTGAAACAAAAGCGGAGTACGATTCCGTGCGGGAACAACTGGCGGTTTACGGCAGCGAGTCGTCAGGTGACAGTGGGGGGCTGGCGCAATACGCGCTCCGCTCACCCATTGAGGGGCGTGTCGAGCAGATGCATGTCCGGCTGGGTCAGACCTTGAGTCCGTCGGATACGCCTTTCATCGTGGCGGATGCCTCGGTGCTGTGGGCCATTCTTCAGGTGTCGGAATCCGATATTGACCGGATCTCAATGGGAGACCAGGTTCAGATTTCCTCCAGGGATTCAAGTTCCGACCGGTTTCACAGTGGGCAGGTATCCTGGGTGTCGAGCATGCTCGATGAAAAGACCCGCACCATCCCGGTTCGTGTTGTGCTGGAGTCTCCCCGGGGCGACCTTCGCCCGAATACCTATGCCACGGCCAGAATCATGACGGAATCGGAGGCTTCACTGCCACTGGTTCCGGATGACGCGGTACAAACCATTGGCGATGAATCTGTTGTGTTTGTTCCGGGTGATGAGAAAGGGGCTTACAAGGCGGTTCCCGTCATGCTTGGCAAGGAGGCAAACGACTGGATCGAGGTCAAGTCCGGCATCAGCGCAAACACGGAAGTGGTTTCAGTAGGCGCTTTTGATCTGATGTCGGCCATTACCGCCAGTGGCCGCAGCGCCGCTCACGGACACTAAACCCCGGGGGGAGCATGATCAACGCAATTGTGAATTATGCGCTGAACAATCGTCTGATGACGCTTGTTTTTGCGATCGCCGTGATCGTTGCCGGCGTATTTTCATTTCAAAAACTGCCGGTGGACGCGTTTCCCGACGCGACGCCGACCATGGTTCAGGTGTTTACCACCAGTCCTGGTCTGTCGCCGGTTGATATCGAAACGCTGATTTCCTATCCCGTTGAGATCAGCATGTATGGAATTCCCAAGCTGGAAAAAGTGCAGAGCACGTCGATTTTCGGGTTGTCGCGGGTGACCATCTATTTCGAAGATGGCACCGATATCTACTTCGCCAGGCGGCTGGTAAACGAACGGCTTTCCGAGGCCAAGCGCCAGATTCCCGAGGGGATGGGGCAGCCGGAACTCGGGCCCATAGCGAGCGGTCTTGGGCGCATCCTGATGTATTCCCTGGAAGCTGAGGATAAGGATCAATACAGCCTGCAGGAAATCCGCACGATCCAGGACTGGATTGTCAAACCCCAGCTCAGAACCGTGCCGGGTGTAACCGGTGTGCTGTCTATCGGCGGCGAGGTAAAACAGTACCAGGTCAATATCGATGCGCAGAAGCTTCAGGCAAGGAACCTGACAGTGTCTGACGTTCGCGGCGCCCTCACCCAGAATAATCGGAACGTCGGCGCCTCTTTCATTACGCGAGGCGGTGAAGAGTATATAGTTCGCGGGTACGGTTGGGTTAATTCAGGTACCGAGGGCATCGAGGACATCCAGAACATCATTGTGTCCAAGAGTGAGGGAGAGTCTCCTATCTATGTCAGGGATGTTGCAGAGGTTAGCCTTGGACCGGCGATCCGCCGCGGCGCGGAGGTGTCCTCGGGCGAGGAGTCCGTGGGCGGCTACGTGATGAAGCTGATCGGAACCAACACCAGTCAGGTACTCGAGGACGTCAACGCAAAAATCGATGATCTGAACAAGTCACTTCCCGAAGGGCTGAAAATAGAGGCTTATTACTCCCAGGCGGAGTTGGTGGGCAAGGCCATAGGCACTGTCGAGAAAGCCTTACTTGAGGGCTCGGTTCTGGTGCTGGTGTTCCTCTATCTGTTCCTCGGAAATATACGTTCCACACTGATCGTGGTGGCGACCTTGCCGTTGTCTGTGCTTTTCGCATTCATTGCGATGCGGATTTCGGGCCTGTCCGCCAATCTGATGAGTCTGGGGGGGCTGGCTATCGGCATCGGTATGATGGTGGACGGCGCCGTTGTGATGATAGAGAACATCTTCCGACATCTGGAAGAACGATCAGAGGAAAAGGTCAGTGTTCTGAGGCTTGTAGGTGAATCTGCCCGGGAAGTGGCTCGTCCGATTGTGTTTGCCATTGGCATCATTATTATCGTTTTTCTGCCGCTGTTTACGCTGCAGGGCGTTGAGGGCAAGCTGTTTTCGCCCATGGCCTACACCATCAGTTTTGCGTTGATCGGTGCGCTGTTACTCGCGTTGACGTTGGTGCCGGTTCTGGCCTCGCTGTCATTCAAGATGGGTGGACAACACAAAGAGCCGAAGCTGGTTCTGTTCCTGAACCGGCTATACAAGCCGGTGGTGAATACTGTCGTCAAAGCCCCTAAAATTGTGATGGGCGTGGCCGTCATTGCCTTTGCCGGCAGTCTCCTGCTGTTTCCCTATCTCGGGAGCGAGTTCGTGCCCACGCTCAGGGAAGGCACGTTCCAGATTCGCTCGACACTGCCTCCTGGAGCCAGTCTTGAATCCGCCATCAAGTATGGCAAACGGATTCAGTCCGTTGTCGATGAATTTCCAGAGGTCACCGGCACCTATGCCAGGATCGGTCGTGCCGAGGTGGGCGGTGATCCTGAACCCGTGAACGTTGTCGCGACGCTCGTCAATCTGAAGCCTCTGGATCAGTGGCGCGAAGATGTGAGCTATGAGGACCTTCAGAGCCGGATTGCGGAGTCTTTGGCTGAGCGGGTTCCCGGGCTTGCCAACAATCTGTCACAACCGATTCAGCTCAGAACCGACGAACTCCTCTCAGGCGTTCAGGCGCAACTGGTTGCCAGCATTTTCGGCGACGACCTCGACGAGTTGGGCCGGATCGGCAAGGAAGTGGCGGCCCTGGCGAATGATGTGCCGGGGGCAACGGATGTGCGCGCTCAGCAGAGCGCAGGTAAAAAACAGATCGTTATTCGCCCCGACCGTGAAGTGCTGGCGCAGTTTGGCATCAGCATTGATAACCTGATGAGTACGGTCGAAACCGGGATTGGCGGTAAAGGCGCGGGGCTGGTCTTCGACGGTGTCCGGCGATTTGAGATCTTCGCCCGGCTGCAAGAGTCCTATCGCGGGTCCATCGATGAAATCAGAAAGCTTCCCCTCCGGGGTAATAGTGGCGAGCTCATCCCGCTTTCACGGGTGGCCGATGTTGAAATGTACGCTGGCCCCAAGAAAATTTCGCGCTCCAATGCCAGTCGGCGACAGTACGTGCAGATGAACGTACGTGGTCGCGATATGGGCGGTGTTGTTCAGGATTTGCGCAAGCGGATCGAGGAGCAAGTGGACATGCCGCCGGGGTATTTCGTGGAGTTCGGCGGTCAGTTTGAGAACCAGGAAAGGGCCATGGCTCGGCTTGCGATCGTTGTGCCCATTACCCTGGCGCTTATTTTCCTGCTTCTTTTCTCGGCATTCAGTAGTCTGCGCTATGCGGTGCTGATCTTCATGAATGTGCCCTTTGCGATTACCGGTGGCATTGTCGCGCTGTTTGTGACGGGGCTTTACCTCTCTGTGCCCGCTGCCGTGGGATTCATCGCGGTGTTTGGTGTGGCCGTACTTAACGGCGTGGTGATGGTGAGTTACATCAACCAGTTGCGGGACGAAGGCTACGAAGTCATTGAAGCAGTCAAGCTGGGTGCTCAACGCCGTTTGCGGCCGGTTCTGATGACCGCCTCTGTGGCTATTCTGGGGCTGATTCCCCTGCTGCTGGCCGATGGCATTGGCTCTAATGTCCAACGGCCACTGGCAACGGTTGTGGTTGGCGGTCTGATCACTTCAACGCTGCTGACGCTGGTGGTGTTGCCCAGTGTGTACCAGTGGTTTGCATCTGAACGTCGTGACGTTTCAGTCTGATAGTCAGGAGACGGTTTATGTATGAAATAAAAGCGTATGTCAGAGAAGTGATGGCAGGGCATGTGGTTGATGCTCTGGCCAGAGTCAAGGGCGTGACAAGCATTGCTGTCGTGTCTCTCAGCGAATTTGGTCATCTGGTCGGCGATGAGTCGCCTCTGGAGAAAGTGAAGATGGTCAAGCTGGAAATAGACGTAGCGACCGATGATGTCGCTGGTGAAGTTGTGGAACTCATTGTCAGAACGGGCAGAACCCAGAATGGGCACCCGGGTGACGGCAAGGTACTTGTATCCCGCCTGGTTCGGGCTGTTCGTATCGACGATGGTGCGACCGACGAGAGCGCACTTCAACCGGCATCAAACCAGCGCTTTTCCTAGATTGGATGGCGGCATCGTGGCCATGAGTCGCGATGCCGCTTCTCCCCGCCCTTATTGAGGAGCACTTTCAAGTTCCCTGAGCTAATGCCTTCCAAATTCAAGTTCATTTCAACCTTTTCACTTACTATCTCCACCTACCTTGTCATGGGCGTCTCGCCCCCATGAATTGTGGCTAACAACCCCTTCGGGAGAAAGTCGATGAAGGCAAGCAAGCACTCGCCCAGGGCGTTGCTGTGTTCAGTACTATTGTCTATTCCTCTGTTCGGTCAAGCGGAGACTGTGAATTGGACAAATTGGCTCACTGGCCAGATAAGCAAGCATCCGGATGTCATGGCGGCGACAGAGCAGGCGGCAGCCCGGGATGCGGATGCTGAGGCAAGCGAACAACCGCTGTATAACCCGGAGCTGTCTGTTGGAGCAGACAGAAATGGCAGTGACAACAACTTTGTGGCAGGGCTATCACAAACGATCGATTGGTCTGATCAACAGGGTGCGCTAAAGGACAAGGCAAAGCTGATCAGGCTTTCCGCTGAAGCTGATTTGAACGAGGCGGTTTTGGCACAAACGTCCGAGTCGCTGTTTGCGCTTGTCGAGTGGCGCGCGGCGACGCGTGCCGAAGAAATTGCGGAATCCCAGCAACACCGTCTGGATGCCTTGCTGGAGCAGGTTGAGCAACGCCAGCAGGCGGGCGACCTGGGGAGTACCGATGCAGAGTTGCTTTTTTTAAGCCTTTCTCAGCAGCTCAGTGAACTCGCCCAGGCAAAGGCTGCGGTTGATCAGGCGCAAGCCCGGGTCAGAGAGCTTCTGCCGGATTGGCGGCCTCAGGATGGGGGGATCCCCGGGCACATTTGGCCGGCTCTTGCTTCCAGGGTCGATAACGACAATTTGCTGGATCATCCGTCAATTGCTGCTGCCCGCGCGAGGTGGCAGGTGCTGCGGAGCGAAGCCGAGGTGGTCAGTCGCAGAGCGGCGGCATCTCCCACGGTCGGGCTGAGCGGAGGGCGTGATGAGGGTGAGAACCTGGTTGGCCTGACGTTCTCGATCCCTCTGAATGTCCGTAATAACTACCGTGCCGAAATCCAGGCTGCCAACCGACGATCATTAGAGGCCGAGGCTCGGTTTCAGGCACTTTATCGGAAGCAGCAGTATGATCTGGCGGGCGCCCGAGCTGCCTGGAAGCGATACGACACCCAACTCAGCCGATGGACAGAACTCTCCCAGGGGCGTGTACAGCGAAGTGCCGATTTGCTTGAGAAGCAGTGGCAGGTCGGCGACCTCTCCACCTCCGAGTATCTCCAGGCGCTGGGCCAGCGCGCGGAGAGCCTGAAAACCGGTATTGAACTGGAAAAGCTGGCGCAACTGGGTCTGATTGAGCTCTTGAGTCAGTCTGGCGAACTGATCACCCTCTTCCAATACTAGTCTGGAAACTGGATATTCATTATGAAAAAAACTCTGATTTCTGTATTCGCATTGACGTTGCTTACAGCCCCACTTTCTTTTGTACAGGCAGAGGAAGATGCTCATCAGGAAGCCGGTCATGATCATGCTGCCAGTGGCGACGATCATCAGGAAGTCACCGGTGAGGAGGGCGAGTATAAGGAAGATCATGGTGAAGAAGGTGAGCATGAGGAGGAAGGTGATCATGAAGAGGAAGGGGGGCACGGCCACGAAGACGAGAACGGTGGCCATGAAGAAGCGGCCACCGCAAGCATCAATGCCAAACAGAAAGAGCTCGCCGGCATTGAAGTAGCAACCCTCGAGAGCAAGCGCGTTGACTATGAAATCTACGCTCCCGGTGAGCTGCTGACCAACGGCTATACCAGCTATCACGTGTCCCCCCGGGTTGCCTCGGTGGTGTTGAGACGTCACGTGGAATTGGGTGAGCACGTAACCAAGGGCCAGCCGCTGGTAACCCTGTTCAGTGAGACGGTGGCACAGGCGCAGGCGGATTACAGGAAAGCTTTTCCTGAATGGAAGCGAATCAGCGGGCTGGGTCGTTCCGTGGTTGGCGATCAGCGGTTCAATACAGCGAAAGCCAACATTGAAGCAGCAAGGGCGACTCTGCTTGCTTACGGGCTGAACGATGATGACATTGGTGCGTTGAAGGCCAGCGGGGTGGATAGTCTCGGTGAATACATGCTCAGGGCTCGCGTGGATGGTGCAGTACTGACCGATGAGTTTGAGCAAGGACAAAGAGTTGAGGCTGGCCAGCCGCTGGTGACTCTTGCTGATGAGAGTGAGCTTTGGGTAGAAGCCCATCTGCCAGCAAGCTCCGACATTGTTCTAGAGAAGGGCGCGGAAGCCGAAGTCAGGGCAGCGGGTCGTGTGGGCGTGGCAACGGTGTCCCAGGAAGCCCACACCATTGATCCTGTGACCCGCACGCGGATTGTCAGGCTGGAGCTGGACAATCCTGAAGATCGTTTTCATCCAGGAATGTTCGCAGATGTGTATTTTCGTTTTAAGACCAGCGAGCCGGTGCTTGCCGTGCCGGAGACTGCATTGATGCGTGGCGCGGACGGCGACTGGACGGTCTATGTGGAAGAGGCCGAAGGCGAGTATGAACCCGTGGAAGTGGAACTGGGCCGCTCAATTGGCGGGCTCCGTGAGGTTTCCGGCCTGGCTGCGGGCCAACGAGTCGTTTTGCGGGGCGCATTTTTTGTGGCCTCTGAGATTGCCAAAGGCGGCTTTGATCCGCACAACCACTGATTCCGGGAGCCATTATGTTCAACCGAGTAGTCGATTGGGCGGTTCAGAACCGCCTGTTGGTTCTTATTGCGCTTGCAGTGCTTATCGCCACGGCCGCGTTTCAGATACCAAAACTGAATCTTGATGCTTTCCCCGACGTTACAAACGTCCAGGTCGCTGTTAATACAGAGGCGCCCGGACTTGCGGCTGAGGAAGTCGAGCAGCTGATCACCTATCCCATTGAAGCGGTGATGTATGCGTTGCCGGATGTTGAGGAGGTTCGGTCCATCTCCAAAACCGGGTTGTCCGGTGTCACCGTGGTCTTTAAAGAGGGCACGGATATCTATTTCGCGCGCCAACTGGTTTTCGAGCGGTTGCAGGCCGCGCGGGAGCTGATTCCGGACGGGGTCGGGGTGCCTGAAATGGGGCCGAATACGTCCGGTCTTGGCCAGGTCTACCAGTACTTGCTGATAGCGGACCCGGATTCGGGGTACGACGCAATGGAATTGCGCAGCTTGCACGACTGGCTGGTCAAACTGTTGCTGATACCGGCTGAAGGGGTTACGGAAATCCTGTCGTTTGGCGGAGAGGTCCGCCAGTACCAGGTTAACCTGAACCCGGCGCGAATGCTGTCCTATGACTTATCACAGAACGATGTCATGGAAGCCCTGGAGAACAACAACTCCAATGTTGGGGGCTGGTATATGGGCCGCGGGCAGGAGCAGTTGGTTATTCGCGGTATGGGCTGGCTGGGTAATGGCGAGCAGGGGCTCGAGCAGATCCGTCAGGTGCCCGTTAAAACCAGTGATGGCATTACAGTGACAGTGAACGATGTCGCCGAGGTAGCGCTGGGCACTGAAATTCGCCAGGGTGCGGTAACCATGACCCGGAAGGATGAAGCCGGTCAGGTTGAACAACTGGGTGAAGTGGTTTCTGGCATTGTACTCAAACGAATGGGGGCCAACACAAAAGCCACCATCGACGGCATCGAGGCCCGCATTGATCGCATAAATCAGGCGCTTCCGAGTGGGGTTCGTTTTGAGCCCTATTACAACCAGGCGGATCTGGTGACCAAGGCCGTAGAGACGGTGACCAATGCGCTTCTGTTGGCTTTTGTGTTTATTGCGATCGTGCTTGCCCTGTTCCTGATGAATCTGCGGGCAACAACGCTGGTGCTGCTTTCAATACCGATTTCCATCGGGATTGCCCTGATGATCATGGCCTGGTTCGGTCTCTCGGCCAACCTGATGTCTCTGGGCGGTATTGCTGTGGCAATCGGCATGCTGGTGGATGGCTCTGTTGTTATGGTCGAGAACATGTTCAAACATCTGACGCATCCGGATGCTGAGCATGACGCCCGTCGGGATGAATTGGTGAAAAACGACCCTGACCCATTGGACGCGTCACACGATGACCATGGCATTGCGCTTCGACTGCAGGAGGCAGGCCGGGAAGTGGCGCGACCAATTTTTTTCGCGACGGCGATTATCCTGGTCGTTTTCATGCCTTTATTCAGCTTTGAAGGTGTGGAAGCCAAGCTGTTCCAGCCAATGGCAATCAGCATCATGCTGGCTATCGTGTCGGCGGTGGTTGTTGCTCTGGTGGTTGTACCCGCGCTGGCGTCATACATGTTCCGTAAGGGTATCCGGGAGCGGGAAAGCTTCATTCTAAAACCCCTGGAAAAGCTCTATCGCATGGGGCTTGCCTGGTCACTGAAGCATAGCCGCGTGGTTGTTGGCGCGGCGGCTGTTCTTGTTGTGCTGGCGGCTCTGGTCGTGCCTCGACTCGGCACTGAGTTTGTCCCTGAGCTGGAAGAGGGAACGATCAACCTCCGGGTTACGCTGGCCCCTTCATCAAGCCTTGATACGGCGCTTGAAGTTGCGCCAAAATTGGAAGCCATGTTGATGGAGTTTCCAGAAGTGACTTACGCTCTCTCCCGGGCTGGCCGAGCAGAAATAGGTGGCGACCCGGAGCCCGTTAACAATATAGAGATCTATATTGGCTTAAAACCAACTTCGGAGTGGACCAGCGCCAGTAATCGCTATGAATTGCAGGCCCTGTTTGAGGAGAAGCTCGAACAGCACCCGGGGCTACTGTTTAACTTTTCTCAGCCTATCGCGACTCGGGTTGATGAATTGTTGTCAGGTGTTCGTGCGCAGTTGGCCATCAAGCTCTTTGGCCCGGATCTCGACGTACTGGCGGAGAAAGGCCAGCAGATTGAAGCGGCGGTCCGAACAGTTCAGGGAACACGAGACGTGGCCATGGAGCAGATTGCTGGTGAAGCGCAGTTGGTGGTTCAGCCTGACCGTCAGGCACTCTCCCGGTACGGACTTGCCGTGTCTGATGTGATGAGTGTCGTCCGGGATGGACTGGGTGGTGCCGCCGCGGGCCAGATCATCAACGGAAATGAGCGGTACGATATCTATGTGCGTCTGGCCAAACGTTTCCGGGAAGACCGGGATGCCATTGCCGATTTCAGGTTACAGGCGCCGTCCGGAGCCTGGGTGAGACTCGGTGATGTGGCCGATGTATCTATTGAGTCCGGCCCGCCTCAGGTGCGCCGCGATGACGTTCAGCGCCGTGTGGTCATTCAGTCTAATGTGCAGGGTCGTGACATGGGCAGTGTGGTTGCCGATATTCAGGATACCATCGCGTCAGAAGTGAACCTTCCCCCCGGCTATTCGGTGGATATTGGTGGTCAGTTCGAAAACCAGCAGCGAGCTCAGAAACGATTGACCATTGTGGTACCTGTATCTCTGGGGCTGATTGCGCTGTTGCTCTACTTCGCTTTCAGTTCGGTTGGTCAAGCGCTGTTGATTCTGGTCAACGTGCCGCTTGCCGTAATTGGTGGTGTCTTTTCGCTCTGGGTCTCCGGCCAGTATCTTTCAGTGCCCAGTTCCGTTGGATTTATCACACTGTTTGGTGTGGCGGTGCTTAACGGGGTCGTTATGGTCGAAAGCATCAATCAGCGAATACAGGATGGGTTGAACGTGGATGCCGCGGTGTTTGAAGGTGCCGTCTCCCGTTTACGTCCTGTCTTGATGACAGCAATAACCTCGGCGCTCGGCTTGATACCGATGCTGTTGTCGACGGGCGTGGGAGCGGAAATCCAGAAGCCACTGGCCAGCGTGATTGTTGGTGGTCTCGTGACTGCAACTTTCCTGACACTCTTTGTTTTGCCGGTTCTGTTCGGTCGCTTTTCAAGAGCCAAGGTGAGTGATATCCAACGGTAAAAAATGGGAGAAGCCGCGCTGCGTCATCGACGGTTGCCTTTCTGGAGGTTTTCTAATCCGGAAGTGGCAGTAGAATGACAATGCTGGCTCCTCCGTTTTTTGAGGTACCCATGTTCATCTGTCCGAGGTTGTCTTCGACAATCTCGGACACGATGGACAATCCGAGCCCAAAACCGGCGACCGTTTCATCCAGCCTGGTACCCCTGTTCATGACAGTGGCTGCCGCCTCGGGAGAAATTCCGGGGCCATCGTCCGCTACTTCTATGGAGAGTCCTGATGACGTGCGGGCGATTGTAACGTCGACGGTTGTCTGGCACCACTTCCCGCCATTTTCGAGTAAATTGCCAAGTAGCTCTGAAAGATCCTGTCGCTCCATTGGCCAGCTGAAGTTTTCAGGTAAGTTGGTGTGGAGGCGAAAAACCGTGTCAGGGAAGATTTTTTCCATAACGGTGATGACACTTGCCGTGATTTCAACCGGCATGCACGTCCGTCCCATCTGTCTGCCTGATATGTCTGCTTTGCTCATCCGGTATTTCAGGGATTTGTCAAGCTCCCGCAAGTTAGAGGCCATAAACACAACATCCTCCCGGGACGGAGGCAAGGTATCGATATCCGACAAAATGGCAAGATTGGCAGAAATAGAGGTTTTGACCAGGTGAGAGAGATCGGAATTCAGGCGGCGGTGGCGGTCCAGCCGCCGGTTTGACAGCTCGAGCAAATCATTGAGCTGCCGGATCAGCGGACGAAACTCTTCCGGCACGTGAGGGTTCAGACGACTTTGTTTCCCGGATTGGAGCCGTCTCAGGTCCTCTTTTATCCTACTGATGGGCTTTAACGTCAGATGTGTGGTGGTTCCAATCAGTGCCAGCAGTATCGCCAGAAGAACGGCCGAGGCACCGAGCAATGTCAGGTGGGCCTTCAGCGGTCGTTCAGAGAGCGCCCCCTCGGTTTCAAGAACGGTGATTGAGGCCAGCTTTCCAGTAGCAGTGAACGTACGTCTAAGCCCAAAAAGCGTGTTCGCGCCCTGCGCTATGTGAATAAAACCCTCGGGCTTATCCACAACGCCCTGCATTTGGCTCAGGTCAAAGTTGTTGCTCGTCAGGACGCTCCCGCCTGCCGTTTCGATGATGATGGCATGCCCCAGAAGCATTTCAAACTGATGGATCATGTTCCTGAGGTCGTCAGTTGTCGGGGACTCGGCTTCAATGATTGCCTGAAAGTTTTCCAGCTCTTTACTCAGGTGTTGTTTCCTGGACTCGTCCGATAGTTGTTTTATCACGTAGGCATGTGAAAAGAATATCAGGGTGAAATAGACGAGGCTGAAAACAGCCCCATACTGAATGGCTGTTCTTCGGATACTCTTTGGAGCTGGCATATGTTGACCTGGTTCGTTCGGGCGTTCAGCCAGTAGGATCTTTTTCGAAGAGGTAGCCCTGGCCACGCAAAGTCTTGATTTTATTGCCCCCTATTATTTTTCTGAGCCTGGCTATATAGACCTGAACAACATTCCTGGTGGGACATCTTTCAATGTTGTAGAGGGTTTCAACCAGTTCATCCTGTGAAAATACCCTGTCTGGTGAACGCAGGAAACACTGCAAAAGGCGGAATTCAGTGGCTGTCAGTCTGAACTCTTTCTGGTCGGGCGTGGTCAGCGTTCGGTAGCTGGCGTTGAGACGAAATCCGTCGACACTGATTTGATCTGTTGTTCTGCCATCCTTCCTTCGGATAATTGCATTGAGCCGGGCTTTCAGTTCATCAAACTCAAACGGTTTGGGAAGGTAATCGTCGGCACCCGCGTTCAACCCTTCTACTCTCTCAGTCCAGTTGGAGCGTGCGGTCAGAATAAGGATGGCCTCTTTTTTCCCGTTTTTTCTCCATCTTTGCATTAAAGACAGTCCATTTTCATCGGGCAGTCCGATATCGAGAATAACGGCCTGGTAGGAGCTTGTTTCAATCAACGAGTCTGCTTCTTTGCCGGTTTTGGCGACATCGACTGTGTAGTGCGCCTGCGCAAGCCAGTCCGATATTTTTTTGGCAAGTACCGCATTGTCCTCAACAATCAGAATTTTCATTTGTAAGCGCCGTTTTTCGTGGTGGGAAAGTTTCGCCAGTCTGCCATGGATTGTACCAGTAACGGCAACTCCCCAGAAAAACAGCAACCCGTTAAAAATGGGGGGTTACCGGTCGACTTTTCAGTTTGATTTCAGTTGCACCGGGTAGCATCAATAATCGAGTCACGAACGCAAGAAGCTGTATATACATGGTTTTAGGAGCAACCTATGAGCGATAGACATTTCTATGCAGGTATGTCCAGGCGGCGCCTTATCCAAGGAGCTGCCACGATGGGACTTCTTGCCGGTTTCGACAGCTTGTTGCCGGCCTATGCTAGAGGACAACTGGACAACACGAACGCATTTCACACCGTGCGTAATGGCGCTGACATCTACGACCTGACCGTCGCGAGAACACCTCTCAAGATAGGGGGCACAGTCTCGGAACAGCCCATCACCATCAACGGCACTCTGCCAGCGCCTCTGGTGCGCCTCAAACAGGGGCGCGAGGCAATCTTGCGTGTCACCAATACGCTACCGGAGGCAACATCCATTCACTGGCACGGTCTGATTCTGCCGTACCAGATGGATGGCGTTCCTGGCGTCAGCTTTCCCGGCATCATGCCCGGCGAAACGTTTGAGTACCGTTTCCCGGTCGAACAGCATGGCACCTACTGGTACCACAGCCACTCTGGCCTTCAGGAACAGCTAGGCCACTATGGGCCGATTATCATTGATCCTGCCGAGCCCGAATCGGTGGCCTATGATCGCGAATACGTTGTGGTTCTATCTGACTGGACCTTTGACTCTCCCGAGGACGTATTCCGCAACCTGAAAGTGGCAGAGGGCTACTATAACTACAACCAGCGCACCGTTAGCGACTTCTTCAAGGATGTTGAAACCATGGGCTGGGATGCTGCGTGGAGCAAAGCCGGCATGTGGGGCAGAATGCGAATGAGCCCCCGGGATATTCTGGATGTAACCGCTTCTGAATATACCTACCTGATGAACGGATCGCCTTCTGCCAGTAACTGGACCGGGCTGTTCCGTCCCGGCGAGAAAATTCGCCTGAGATTCATCAATGCCTCGGCGATGACCTTCTTTGATGTCCGTGTCCCGGGCCTCCCGATGACGGTTATTTCCGCTGACGGCCAACCAGTGCAACCCGTTGAAACGGATGAATTCCGCATTGGCGTGGCGGAAACCTACGACGTGATTGTACAGCCAACCGACACGGCTCACACCGTGTTTGCCCAGTCACAGGATCGGTCGGGGTATGTGCGCGGAACGTTAGCCACCCGCAAGGGAATGGAGGCGCCAGTACCGCCCATGTATCCGCGAACCGAGCGCGGTATGGCCGCCATGGGCATGGGCGCGATGAGCATGGGCGCCATGGGCAAGGACGGCGATATGAACATGGACAGCGGCATGGACATGGGTGGCAAGATGGAAATGATGTCAGGCAGCAACGACAAAGCCCATGGCCAAATGATGATGAATGGCGCCGACTCGGGAATGAACAAGATGAGCTCGGACAAAGCAACGATGAATGAGGTCCCGACGGCGGGTCGGCCGATATCCCATGGCCCTGATAATCACGGTCCCGGGGCGGCCATGGTGGCTTCCAGCCCGCAATCGCGTCTGGATGACCCTGGTGTAGGCTTTGAAACAGCCAACCATCGGGTGCTGACTTATTCCCAGTTGCAGAGCATTGAGGGCTGGCCCGACAAGCGCCCGGCCGAACGCGAGGTGGAACTGCACCTTACCGGCAATATGGAACGTTACATGTGGTCGTTCGACGGCAAAAAGTTCTCTGAAGTCGATGGCCCGGTCAAGTTCTACCATGGCGAGCGCCTGCGATTGATCCTCGTCAACGACTCGATGATGGATCACCCCATTCACCTGCATGGCATGTGGATGGAACTGGAAACCGGTGCAGGTGAATATCGTCCACGCAAACACACGATTTCCGTCAAACCCGGCGAGCGTGTATCCGCGCTGATCACAGCGGATGCACCGGGTGACTGGGCTTTCCATTGCCACCTTCTGTACCACATGGACGCAGGCATGTTTCGTGTCGTGTCGGTCGTTTAACGGGATAGGGGATGAACATTATGATGAATCGCATCAAGTGGGTTGTGGGTGCCTCAGCCTTAACGCTTGCCTCGGGAGCCGGCGCCGCCGGTACTGGCGTTCAGGCCGAACCGGACTGGACGCTGCCGATACACGACAACCAGGTGTTTGGCCAGGTTCTGTTTGACCGGATGGAATACCAGCGTGACGGCGACAACGAATTGGCCCTGTGGGACGCCCAGGCCTGGATTGGTAAAGATCG
>NZ_JBSXOI010000036.1:0-50051 GCF_056859395.1 Marinobacter sp. L-80 | reverse complement strand
CCACTCGTTCAGGCTCGGGGGAAGAAGCAGTTCCTGGCCAGGCGAATACGGGCGGAAAGTGGTTCCCATCAGTCATCCTGTTGCTGAAGAATTTTGATCTATTGTGCCAGAATGTAGCTTCTGCCGCGCAGACTCCTAGGTGGAGGCAATGAAACCCGCAATGCCCGTCAACACGATTTCAGCCGCCATAGCAGAGAGGATCAGACCGCTGATCTTGGACATGATGTTCAGGCCGGTCTTGCCCAGCACCTTCTCCAGGTAGCCGGACAGGTGCAGCAGCACCGCGAGGATCAGCAGGCTGGATACCAATCCCAGGAGTCCGCCTGCCACTTCGGATACCCGGTTAAGCTCGGCGCCATACACCATGATTGCACCAATGGTGGCCGGGCCAATCATCACCGGAATAGCCAGTGGCACAACGGCAATGTCATCACGGTCCTCATCAGGCAGCCCGGTGGCGTGATTCCGGGTACCACTGGTCACCAGGCTGATGGCGGTCAGAAACAGCAGGCAACCGGCACCGATCCGGAACGAATTCAGGGTAATGCCGATGGCGCTGAACAACAGCGGGCCGGCAAAGAACAGAATCACGCCCATCAGAAAGGCCGAAACGCAGGCACGGCGGATGATCGATGTTTTCTCGGTTGCTGGAAGGCCCCTGGTCAGCGCCAGGAACATGGTCACTACGAAAAAAGGCGCCAGCAGGAACAGGAAGCGAATGGTGCTGCTGATGTAAGTCGAGAAAAACGTTTCAATCATTCCGTGTCGTCCGGGTGCCATCGAAAGCCCGCAAGCATAGCTTGCTACGCGGCACTCCGCCGTAAGGAAGTGAACGTATGGATAAGCTCAACCACAACCGGACGGGTGGATTCGGTTAAGTCGATAGTTCTTCCAGATAGGTTTCGCCGTCGCCGTACAGGGAGGCGAACTCCTCCTCGGGCACCACGGTCACGGCAATCTCCGGTTCATGTCCACCACCCCCCAGCAGGACGCCCCGCATCGGGGTGATATCGGAAAAGTCCCTGCCCCAGCCGAGGGTAATGTGTTCCAGGTCCGGCCTCAGGGCATTGGTAGGATCCAGCTCCAGCCAGCCGAAATCCGGCACGAACACAGCCACCCACGCATGGGTAGCATCGGCTCCAACAAGGCGCTCCTTGCCCTCGGGCGGATGGGTCAGGATATACCCGCTCATGTAACGTGCGGCCAGGCCCAACGAGCGAAGACAGGCAATCATGATGTGGGAGAAATCCTGGCAAACCCCTCGACGGGCCTTGAACGCCTGTTCGACCGGAGTGAAGGTTTCCGTCGCCGTTGCATCGAAACTGAAATCGCGATGAATCATCCGCATCAGGGCATCGGCCGCCTCTACCAGCGCGCGCCCCGGAAGGAACGCCTCCCGGGCATAGGCGGCGTACTGGGAATCAATGGGCACATTGGTGGAGACAAACCGGAACGCCGTGGCCTGAAGATGGTCCGCCGGGAACTTCCTGTCGGCACGGTACCGCAGGCTATCGCGGACGGTTTCCCAGGGAACTTTTGCCGCGGCTGCCGAGGGTTTCGGACGCTCACGAAGCTCCACCCAGAATTCGCTGATGATCCGTAAGTACTCATGTTCCGCGGTAAAATCAATCTTGGTAATCCGATTGCCGAAACTGTCCAGGAACGAGCTTCGCACCGGGGGTTCCGGTGCAATCGCCAGATGATGTTCCAGATTCCGCTGCCAGGGCAGGGCCCGCGGTGTCAGTCTCAGCAAATGGTGGGACTCCCCCACCACCTGATCGTACTGGTAGAGGGTCTCATGACGCACATGGTAACGGACAAATGTCATGACAGGTGCCTCAATCCGGGTTCACAGACCGGTCGGAATACCGGGTGTGAATAAAACACTGCCGCTGGATTTCATCAGACACACGATAGGCCTCCGACCGGATGTCACACAATAGCTCCGCCAGGGCTTCACAGGCTTTATCCGGGCGTTTGCGCTCAAACGGATGCAAATCAAGCGCTCGCAGCCGCTGCAGCGATTCGTTCAGATCCGGCGGAAACAGCTGACCGGTTTTACGACCCATCTCCGGCAGGTCCTTCTGGAGCTGGCGCAGCTGGAACATCACCGAATGAGGATTGCTTGCGTCTATCACCAGGGTATGGAGTACCCCCAGAAGCTCTGGTGTCCGACGGTATCGGGTGCGGTAGGTGACTTCCGAGTTGGCCACTTCCAGCAGCCACTCTAGCATGGCATGGCGGCTGAACCGGTCGCTGAACAGGGGCACGCAAATCAGCGTACAGAGATTGGCCAGTCGCTCCAGGCGCCGGCCGATCACGAGGAAAACCCAACTGGCATCCCGCGTAATGTCATCCATCGCAAAGCCCGCCAGGGAGATGCAGTCCAGCAACACCAGGTTCAGTGCCCGAATCGACCGGTCTGGCGTGGTTGGCGCCGGGCTCAGGGGCTTGCCCACCCGATTGAGCGTGTGCCAGTTGTCGGAAGACAGACGGTCCCGGACCTGGCTGGCGTTGAACAGCAGGGCATCAAGAATCGACGCGATTGAACCCGGAAATTGCAGGTCACTCACCGCTCTCAACAAGGCGTCGGGAAGCGGCTCGGGGACCGCATCTTCTTCAGGCTCCGGAAGGGTCCCGAATTGTTCGGCTGCCTGTTGCAGCCCGAGCAGGGCTTCTTCGCTGGCCTGGTCGTGGCCCGACAGACGGTTGAACGCCGCCCGCAATAAACGGGCAGTTCCCTCCGCCCGCTCCGAGTGCCGGCCCATCCAGAACAGGTTTTCCCCCACCCGGGAGGGCGTGTCCCGCTCGCCGTCGAGCAGGTCAGACACCTGCAGCCGTCTCTTGATCAGTGACTTGGAGGGAGCCGTGTAGCGAGCCTGTACCCAGGTGTCCTTCGACAGCCCTCCCCGTTGCATGGAGATGACTTCCACACCCGCATCCATGGCGACCCGGGTCAGCCCACCGGGCATGACCCGCCAGCCGGAAGGCGTGGCCGCCGCAAACAGCCGCAGGCCGATGGACCGGGTGGCCAGCGGCTGCTCCGGATCCCCCTTCCAGACCGGCGCCTGGGAAAGATGGACGAGCTCCTGGCCGACAAAGGCATGGGGATGGGCATGCATCTTCTTGATCAGGGCGTCCCGCTCTGCACCTTTCACCTGGTAACCGAACACCGGCTCCATTCGCATGCTCGCGAAGGCCGGTTTAATGACCAGCTCGTCCAGGTGCTCAATGACATAATCCAGAGCCGGTTTCTCACCACACCACCAGGACGCCACCGACGGCATAGCCAGAGGCGAGCCCAGTAATTTCTTCGAAATCTCCGGCAAAAACCCGAATAACGCCGCACTCTCAAGCACCCCGGAACCCAGGGCATTTGCCATCAGCACCTTGCCTGCCCGCACCGCTCCCAGAAGCCCGGGAATCCCCAGCACGGAATCGGCGCGAAGCTCCAGCGGATCACAGAAGCCATCGTCCAGCCGGCGATAAATGGCGTGTACCCGCCGCAGGCCCTGAAGCGTTTTCAGGTACACCGTGTCATCTCGCACGGTCAGATCCTGGCCCTCGACCAGCGGCAAACCCAGGTAACGGGCCAGGAACACATGTTCGAAATAGGTTTCGTTGAAACGGCCCGGGGTCAGCAGAACGCAAAGCGGTGACTCGGTTCCGGCTGGCGACATGCCCGCCAGGCTGTTCTGGAAACCCTGGAAGAATTCCGAAAGGTTGGTTACCGGCAGGTTGTGGAATGGCGCCGGGAACGCCCGGGAAATCACCAGCCGGTTCTGAAGGGCGTAACCGGCGCCGGAGGGCGCCTGGGTACGGTCTGCCATTACCCACCAACCGCCGTCTGGTGCGCGCGCCAGATCCACGGCATACAGGTGCAGGAACCGGCCCCCGGCAGGCTGAATCCCCTGGCAGGGCCACTGGAAACCCGCCTGCCCGTAGACCAGGGCCGGAGGCATAAGACCTTCTTTTAACAGCGACTGCTCGCCGTATAGATCGGCCAGAACGCTGTCCAGGAGCTCTGCACGCTGGGCGACGGCTTTCGAGAGCCATTGCCATTCATCGGCGCCCAACACCAGCGGCAGCAGATCCACCTCCCAGGGTCGGGTATCGCCGCGGGGGTCTTCATAGACGTTGTAGGTTACGCCATCTTCGGCGATGGCATTGGAAACCGCCTGAGCCCTGAGGTTGAGACCAGCGACAGACTCAAGGTTCAGCTGCTGCAACAACGGACGCCAGTGCGACTTGGGCCCGGAACCCCCGGTGCCAAGCTCATCAAACCGGTCCGGCACCGGATGGTACTGGCGGAGGATGTCAGTAACTGCTTGCTGCTTCGCCACCTTGAATTCAGGCTCCGTTAGTCAGTGAGCTGGAAGCATAGCCGCTTTCTACTCTCCGGAGCCAGCATCAAACCACATGTCCAGGCATCTTATTTGTGATATCGCAGATCCAGGGTAAACGGAAACTCCCGATGCTCCGGAACCGGCCGCAGGGGCTGTTGCCCCGAGCTGTGTCCCATCCGGAAGAAGCGCGCCATGCGGCGGCCTTCCGCTTCGAACGAGTTCACCGGCAAAGTCTCGAAATTCCGGCCACCGGGATGGGTCACGTGATATTCACAGCCGCCCAGGCTGCGTTCATTCCAGGTGTCCACGATATCAAACACCAAAGGCCCATCCACACCAATGGTCGGGTGCATGCACTGGGATGGCTGCCAGGCCCGGTACCGGACGCCGGCGACCGATTCACCCACCATCCCTGTTGGCTGAAGCGGCAACGGCACCTGATTGCAGGTGATCTGGTAACGATCCGGGGCAGCGCCGCGTACCTTCACCTGCAAACGCTCCAGGGAAGAATCCACGTAGCGGGCGGTGCCGCCGATCGCGCCGTGTTCCCCGGTCACATGCCAGGGCTCCAGAGCCGAACGCAGCTCAAGGGTTATGCCCTTGACCTTGTAATCGCCGATCCGGGGGAACCGGAACTCGAAATGGGGCGCGAACCACTCGCTCTCGAGCGGGTAACCCTGGGCCTTCATATCGTCGATGACGTCCTCGAAGTCCTGCCAGACATAGTGAGGTAGCAGGAACCGGTCGTGCAGCTCGGTTCCCCAGCGAACCAGCCCGCTGGGTTTGTAGGGCTGTTCCCAGAATCGGGCCACCAACGCCCGCAGCAGCAATTGCTGGGTCAGGCTCATGCGGGCATGGGGTGGCATCTCGAAGGCCCGCAATTCGAGCAGACCATGACGCCCGCCCGGGCCGTCCGGGGAATAGAGCTTGTCGATACAGAACTCGGCCCTGTGGGTATTGCCGGTGACGTCCGTAAGCAGGTCCCGGAGCAAGCGGTCCACCACCCAGGGCGCGACTTTTTTGCCCACAGGGCATAACCGCTCCATCTCCCGGAACGCCAGTTCCATTTCGAACACATGGTCGTTGCGCGCCTCATCAATCCGCGGCGCCTGGGAACTGGGACCAATAAACAGGCCGGAAAACAGATAGGACAGGCTGGGATGGTTATGCCAGTAGCTGATCAGGCTGCGCAGCAGATCCGGGCGCCGCAGGAACGGGGAATCCTCTGCCTTTTGCGAACCCAGCACAAAATGGTTGCCACCACCGGTGCCGGTGTGACGTCCGTCCATCATGAACTTCTCGGAGGTCAGCCGGCACTCGTAGGCGTCCGCGTACAGAGTCTCGGTCTGTTCAACCAGCTCATCCCAGGTTCGCACCGGCTGCACATTCACTTCGATCACCCCGGGGTCCGGCGTGATCCGGAAATGACTCAACCGCGGGTCCGAAGGCGGCTCGTACCCCTCCAACAGGACCGGCTGCTGTAGCTCCGCGGCCGTTTTCTCGATCGCTGACACCAGGGCAAGGTAGGGCTCCAGCTCCTCCAACGGCGGCATGAAGATGCGAAGAATGCCTTCCCGGGGCTCCACACACAGGGCCGTTCGGACAATCTCGGGTGCTGACTTTCCTTTTGCGGGAGGCTCCCGCTCCGGAGACGACTGGCCGGCCTGGCCACTGTTCCATTGCCGGATCTCTTCGCTGCCGGGCAAAGGGCCGCGGGGCGCAAAGGGATCCTGCTCGTGTATCCAGGGGTAATCCGCTTCTTCCACCCAGGGCTGGCTGTCCAGAGGCAGGCGATGGCCCATGGGTGAGCCGCCCGGAATCAGATAACAGCGCTGGCTGCGCAGGAACCAGGGGCCGGTTTCCCATTCGTGTCCCTTTTCGGAGACACGCAGGGGGAGCACGTAGCCCACAGGCTCATCCAGACCCCGGCTGAAAATCTGCTGGAGCTGCTTCCGCTCCAGGGCATTCTCGAGTTTGGCGTCGAAAGGATCGACGTTGACCGGCAGCCGGCGTTCCCGCCACAAGTAATAAAAGGCATCCTCGAACCCTGGGAACAGCTGTTTTCCATCAACACCAAGCTCCTTCGCCAACGCCGACAAAAACCTGTGAGCATCTTCCGGGCTTGCGTTGCCTTCGATGCGTTCATCCGCCAGCCAGCGCTCATCGCGCCATATCGGCTCGCCATCCTTGCGCCAGAAACAGTTCAGGGACCAACGGGGCAGCGGCTCTCCCGGATACCACTTGCCCTGGCCGAAGTGCACCAGCCCGCCAGCACCATACCGGTCCCGCATCCGGTGATAGAGCTCAATGGCCTTCTTGCGCTTGGTGGGGCCCATCGCTTCGGTGTTCCACTCCGGCTCGTCCCGGTCGTGATTCGCCACGAAGGTGGGTTCACCGCCCTGGGTCAGACGCACATCCAGTTCTGTCAGACGCTGGTCCACGTCATGGCCCAGCCCAACGATGCGTTGCCACTGGGCCTCGGTATAGGGTTTGGTCACCCGAGGTGCTTCCCAGATGCGCTGAACGCTCATCTGGTGCTCGAACTCGACCCCGCACTCCTCAACCATGCCGGTAATTGGCGCCGCCGAGGACGGATCCGGGCTGCAGGCCAGCGGGATATGCCCTTCTCCGGCAAACAGGCCGGACGTCGGATCCAGCCCCACCCAACCGGCGCCCGGCAGGAAGACTTCGCACCAGGCGTGCAAATCGGTGAAGTCTTCCTCAGCGCCCGAAGGGCCATCCAGTGCTTTCTGGTCTGCCTTGAGCTGAATCAGGTAGCCGGACACAAAGCGCGCCGCCAGCCCCAGATGCCGGAGCGTCTGCACCAGCAACCAGGTCGAATCCCGACAGGAGCCGGAGCCCTTTTTCAGGGTTTCCTCCGGGGTCTGGACACCCGGCTCCATCCGGATCAGGTAATCAATACGGTCAGCAAGGCTCTGGTTCACACCCACCAGGAAATCCACGCTGGGAGTTTCCTTGCGGTCTATGGTGGCCATCCACTTACGGAATTCCGGTGTTTCCGGTAGTTTCTGTAAATAAGGCGCCAGCTCTGCCGTCTGCCACTCCTCGTATTCAAACGGAATGGTCTCTGCCCGGGGTTCCAGAAAGAAATCGAACGGGTTGATCACGGCCATCTCGGCAACCAGATCCACAGTGATCTTCAGTTCTTCGGTTTTCTCCGGAAACACCAGGCGGGCCAGATAATTGGCCTGGGGGTCCTGTTGCCAGTTCAGGAAATAACCCTCTGGTTCCACCTTCAGCGAGTAGCTGAGGATGCGCGTCCGCCCGTGCGGACACGGACGCAATCGAACTATTTGCGGGCCCAGGCTGATCGGGCGCTCATAGCGATAGTGGGTGGTATGGCTCAGGGCAACGTGAATCGACATGGAACCTATCTCACAGGCGAATAAAATTGGGAGTTTCAGGCTGTCTCGTAGACAGGAAACCACGTCTCTGCAATATCGTCGTGAAGCTCACCGATTTCTAACTGCAGTTTTTCCAGGAACAGGATCACGTCCTCCTTGCGGATCAGTGCATCCACGTCCCCATCCCGGGTGTGACGTACCGCCTGCAACGCGGTGCGGAGCGGAATCTCGTTCCTTGGCAGACGGTCGAGAGCGCCCGCGACTTCGCTGAGGCTGTGCAGCACCGATCGCGGGAACGGCTCATTCTGCAACAGGAAACGAATGACCAGTGGCCCGCTGACCTTCCGCCGCACATTGTGACGGTACATCTGGAAGGCACTCTGATAACGCAGGACACTGGTCCACAGCAGCCCGCCATAGGTTTCGGTGCCATCCCAGCCGTCGAGGAACTGCAGGGCGCCCACTTCAATCTGCCGGGTGGCCATGTCCGCCCGCTCCAGGTTGCGGCCTACTCGGATGAAGTCATACCCCTCATCGTGACTCATGCAACCGGCCAGCAAACCATTGAGCATCTGGCAGCGACCCACGATTTCGTTGAGGAATTCGTACCTCGCCCGCTTACCAACCCCCTGATCTATGTTCTCCAGGATGTACCGGTACAGCTCGTTGATCACCTCCCAGGCGTCGGTTGGAATCTGGTCCCGGGTGGTGCGCACGTTCTCCCGGGCGGCCTTGATGCAGGAGGCAATGGAGCTCGGGTTGTAGCCATCCGCCATCAGAAACTTCACACAGTTGCGCTCATCGGCCTTCTGATGATGCTGGTCAAACAGCGCCCCCATGCCCGTCACGGCCACCAGTCCCTTCCAGGAAAGCTGGGTTTCCCGGGGCATGTCCAACGCCAGGGAATTAAAGGCCATGATCATCCGGGCGTTGTTCTCGGCCCGCTCAAGGTATCTGGCCATCCAGTACAGTCGTTCCGCTACACGTGACAGCACATCAATTCTCCTCGTCCACGATCCAGGTATCCTTGCTTCCACCGCCCTGGGACGAATTCACCACCAGGGAGCCTTTTCGCATCGCCACCCGCGTAAGCCCGCCAGCCGTAACGTAGGTTCTCACGCCCTGCAGCACAAAAGGCCGAAGATCCAGGTGTCGGGGCGCCAGGCCCTCGTCGCACAAAGTTGGGGCCACAGAGAGACTCAATGTGGGTTGGGCGATGTAGTTGCGCGGGTTCTTCTTGATCAGGCGCGCGAACTCGGTGCGCTGCTTCTTGGTGGAATGGGGCCCCACCAGCATGCCATAGCCCCCGGACTCGTTCGCGGGCTTGACCACCAACTCGTCGAGATGCTCAAGGACATACTCCTGATCCTGCTTGTTCACACACATGTAGGTGGGCACGTTCGGGATGATCGGCTCCTCATCCAGGTAGTAACGGATCATGTCCGGCACGAAGGCGTAGATCACCTTGTCGTCGGCCACGCCGGCACCCGGTGCATTGGCGAGGCCAACCTTGCCATTGCGCCAGGCTCGCATCAGACCGGGCACGCCCAGAGTGGAATCGGAACGGAATACCTCCGGGTCCAGGAAATCGTCGTCAATGCGGCGATAAATCACATCCACGCGCTCCAGGCCCTCGACAGTACGCATGTAGACACAATCATCTTCGCCAACCACCAGGTCGGCCCCTTCTACCAGCTCGGCGCCCATGCGCTGAGCCAGGAAGGAATGTTCAAAATAGGCGGAGTTGAAAATACCTGGCGTAAGCACCGCAATTTTCGGGTGGTCCTGAGGCCGGGGCGAAATCGACGCCAGCATGTCGAACAGCTGGTTGGTGTAGTCATCGACCGGCAGAATGCTGGTTTTGTCGAACAGCTCCGGGAACACCCGTTTGGTCAGCTGACGGTTCTCCAACATGTAGGAAACACCCGAGGGCACCCGCAGGTTGTCCTCGAGAACATACACCTTGCCGTCCTTGTCACGCACCAGATCCGATCCGCAGATGTGCGCCCATACTCCCAGTGGCGGCGTGAATCCGCGGCACTGCTCGCGGAAGTTCTTGGAGTTGGCGAACACGTACTTGGGAATCACCTTGTCCTTGACGATGTTCTGGTCGTTATAGATGTCGTTGATGAACATGTTGAGCGCCGTCAGGCGCTGCGCCAGGCCCTGCTCGATGGTTTCCCACTCCCGGAGCGAGATCACCCTCGGAATGATGTCGAAGGGCCAGGCCCGGTCGATGTTCTCACCCTCACTGTAAATGGTAAAGCTGATCCCCATCTCCAGTATCGCCAGTTCGGCAGCCTGCTGGCGCGCCTGGATTTCCTCGGAACCAAGGTTGCCCAGGTAGTCGGTAATCGCCGTGGCCGCCGGCCGGGGCTTGCCCTTGGCGGCAATCAGCTCATCGAAGAAGTCGTTGGGATCGTAGTTTTTCCAGTCTATCGATTTGTTCTTTTTCATTTGGGGTCCTTTCGTTAACCACCGTGAGCTATTCGGTGTACCAGGCGGAGCTTCTCCACCACCGGAGCCGCAAGCACGAAGGGGTAGGCATCCTCATGCCCCATGCTTCGGTTAAGGCTGTTGAGCGCAAGCGTCAGGGGTAACCAGTGCTTGATCAGTGCATCGAAATCGTCGGCCTGGTAGGGATCAAACGCAGGGTCTGGTTCGCTGTTCATTACCGGGCGCTGGCGGGCATTCACCCGCATCCCGAACTGCCAGGCAGTCTCTAATGTATCCACCATATGCAGGTAATGTGCCCAGGTCTCGGCCCAGTCTTCCCAGGCATGGCTGCTGGCATAGGCGCTGATGTACCAGCTCTGCCAGTCACCGGGCGGGCCGTACTGATAATGCTGGTCCATGGCCTGCCTGTAGTCCCTGGTGTCGTCACCAAACATCTCCCGAACCGACCCAAGCCATGGCCCGGACCGCACCAGGAGGTCCCAGAAATAATGACCGGATTCGTGACGGAAATGCCCCAAAACAGTGCGATAGGGCTCGGCCATCTGGCTGCGCATCCGCTCCCGTTCCACCGGGTCGGCCTCGGCAATGTTCATGGTGATCACGCCATTGGCGTGGCCGGTTTTTACCTTCGACCGCTCGTCAAACATTGCCGGCTGGTCGGCAAGAAAATCGAAGTTCAGGCCATATTGGTCTTCCTGCCGGGGCTCGCAAGGCAGCTTCAGGCGCAGCAGTGAATAGACCAGGCGACGTTTCTCTTTCTCCAGCCGCACCCACAGATCGTGGTTCCGGAAGGTGCTCAGGTCGGGAATGGTGCGATTAAGACGGCAGGCAACGCAGAAAGCGTGTGAATCAGAGGCAGGCACCAGCCAGTTGCAAGCGCCCTGGTTCTGGTAGTTACCACATAGACGGTATTGATCGCTGGCGGTGACCTCTTCCCAGGTATCGTTACCCTTCGGATCAATCGCCACCAGATCCATCACATCCGGCGCGAAGCCAAGGCTTGCTCCGCAACTGGTACAGCAGCTGTTTTCGAAATAAAGCAGGTTGGCGCATCGGCCGCAGTGAAACAGCTTCATTTGGGGACATCCTTGGCCGATACCGGCAAGACCGTTGCTTCAAGTATTGGCCATCCGGGCCAAAACGCAACTTATCCACCGTTAAAACCCGGCTGAAATGCCCCCGCTGCTCCGATGCTAGATGGCCATGGCAGAATCAACTCCGGCAACGCTGTCACTGGCGCCTTTACACAGGTACCACTCTGCGTCGAAGCGCCGCGTCTGGTTCCGGAACTGCCAGGTAAAACCCGGCCATAGGGTCGTGTTCCTGCCGTTTTCGTTGACGTACCAGCTCTTGCAACCGGTCTGCCATACCGAGTCACCCAGCTTCGCGTGAATGGACGCGTTGTAGCGGCTCTGGGCGTCCGGCTTCACTTCCATGCTGGTCCACTGCTGCCGGCGCATCTGTTGCAGGGCATCCAGCACGTACTGGATCTGACTTTCGATCATATACACCATGGAGCTGTGACCGAGACCGGTGTTCGGTCCCATCAGCATGAAAAAGTTCGGAAAGCCACTGACGGTGGTGCCTTTGTAGGCCTCTGCGCCGTCCTTCCAGGCGTCCAGCAGGTCCTGGCCGTTTCGCCCAAAGATCATGCCCGCGGGAATCGGGTCCTGGGCCCGGAAGCCGGTGCCGTAGATGATGCAATCCACCTGCCGCTCATTACCCTGGCCGTCGATCACGGTGTTGCCCTGCACCTCACGGATACCCTCGGTCACCACGTCCACATGATCCTGCGCCAGCGCCGGATAGTAGTTGTTGGAGATCAGTACCCGCTTGCAGCCAAAATGGAAATCCGGGGTAACTTTTTTGCGAAGCGCCTTGTCCGGAATCTGGTTGCGAATATGCCGGCGGGCCTGCAGTTCACCAAGCTTCAGAATACGGGGGTTACCCACAAAGCCCAGCACCCGCGCCTCCAGGGACCAGTAAATACTCTGACGGAAGGCATTGAGTGTTTGCGGGAACATCCGGAAAAGCCGCTTCTCCACTGGCCGGATGGCACGGTCCGGCTTGGGCATGATCCACGGTGGTGTGCGCTGGTACAGGTCTACCTTTGCCGCCTGCTTCGCCACCTCCGGAACAAACTGGATGGCCGAGGCACCGGTCCCGATCACCGCCACCCGCTTGCCGCGCAAATCGTAGTCGTGATCCCAGTCCTGGGAGTGGAAACGCTTGCCCGTGAAGGATTCGATCCCCTTGATCTCCGGATACGCCGGCGTGCTCAA
The DNA here is from genome assembly GCF_056859395.1 of Marinobacter sp. L-80. Lineage (NCBI taxonomy): Bacteria > Pseudomonadati > Pseudomonadota > Gammaproteobacteria > Pseudomonadales > Marinobacteraceae > Marinobacter > Marinobacter sp. L-80. The sequence continues at coordinate 37,601 of NZ_JBSXOI010000036.1, read as the reverse complement.
TCCCCCCATTCCGGAAACGAGGATATCGGCCCTCAAGGTAGTGAATTCCGGCAGCCCCTTATCGGTTCGATCCAACCGGTCTCCCGGCTTCACGCCTCTTTCCTGCATGTACGCCCAAAGCGTCGGACTATCACAGGTTTCAACAACCCACCGTTGGTGGGTCTCATCAAATCGCGCTCCCGCCACGTGGGTGTTCAGCCGGATGTGCTTCATCAGCCCGTATTTCTCGGCGCAATGTTTCAGATACGCCTTGATCTCGTGCTGCTGGGCATACATCCGGCTCCAGTTCGGGTTCTGCTCGAAGGAGAAGGAGTAGAGTGCAGACTGCACGTCACAGGCACACCCCGGGTAGTGGTTCTGGTGCCAGGTGCCACCGATGTCGTCACTCTGCTCCAGGATCACGAAGTCGTTGTAGCCGGCTTCCTTGAGTTTGATGGCCATGCCCAGGCCGGAGAAGCCCGTGCCGATGATGGCGATCTGTGTGTTCTGTGTCATTGCTGCACTCCTGCGTTGGCCCCAGTGCCCCAGCTAAACGGGACACTAGACCTTGTCTGTTGTTATCCGGCGGGTCATCATGGCCGGTAGACACATGTATACACAGCTTGGTATACAACCGTATACTCCTGGTTCGGTGATTGGCCTCAGGTGACTGATCATTGGCCTCTGCGGCGGGCTCTGGCTGGGGGGGGCTGGTCATTTGTGGGAAGGGCTTCCAAAACGCGCTCCTTGCGGCACATCCCTGTGACGCTTGGCTCTCGCCATCCATGGCGAGAGACAGTTTTGGAAGCCCTTCCCACAAACGACCGTCAGACTCACAGTGGCCCGCCCTCATACAGTCGCCTCAAGTCTGGCAGCCCACTTCCATTGTTCGGGGGCCGTGTTGGCAGGTATTCCGAAAATGCTCGGAGCCAGGGATGGCGGAGAGCAAGCGTACATGGACGTACTTGCAGCGGTTTTCGGAATACCTGCCAACGCGGCCAACCTCCAAAGCAGAGGAAAAGATGAACGGATTAACCGGCGGAAAGCTGAAACTCATCCAGGCTGCGCTTCGGCTGATTACCGAAACCCGGAGCCTGACGTCGCTGGGACTGCGGGAGCTTGCCCGGGAGGCGGGGCTGAATCCGAATACCTTTTACCGACACTTCAAGAGCCTGGATGAATTCGGCCTGCAGGTACTGGGTTACATTGCCGAGGAGATGAAAGCCGGGGTCCGGGATCTGCGGCAGATGGCGGATTCTTCCGAACAGGCGTCGCGGGATACGGTGGCGTTTGTGTACCACTACTTCCTGGCCAATCCGGCGGCAACTACGGTGGCCGTGCGGGAACTCCACGGCCCCTCCCCGATACTGCGACGGGCCCTTGAATCACAGCTTGAAGCCAGCGCCCGGGAAATGGCCGAAGACATTATCGAGCGGCAACTGGTGAGCGCCGTGCCGTCCGAGACCATTCATGAAGTCTCCCGCATGACCATCCGCTACATCCTGTTCCGGGCCATGGATTACATCGAGAAACCCGCCCAGCGCGAAACCATCCAGACCGAAACCGAACATTTCATCAACCGGCAGTTCCGGGGTGCGATGCTTGATCACCTGTCGCAAACGGAAGTCGAACGCCTCGCCCTGAGGCAGGGCTGATATACCTCCGATAAATCCGCTTTCCGGGCAGATCTGGCAACCTGCACTAGTATGTAGATAACCAGAACAAGTGATCAATCGGGAAATCCGGAGGCAAACCAATAATGAAAATCGGTATCCCCAAGGAAATCTTTGAGGACGAGCGGCGAGTGGCCGCCACGCCACCTTCTGTTCACAAGTTAATCGGACTTGGTTATGACGTGATCGTGGAAGGCGGCGCCGGCGAGGCGGCGAACTACTCCGATGCCGCCTATGAAAAAGTGGGCGCAGCCATCGCAGCCGATACCAGCTCACTGTGGAAAGAAGCCGACTTTATCCTCAAGGTCCGCGCGCCCATGGAAAATCCGGCACTGGGCAAACACGAAGCGGATCTGATGAAGGAGGGCGCGTTTCTGGTCAGCTACATCTGGCCAGCCCAGAACCCGGAATTGCTGGAAAAGCTGGCCGCCAGAAAGATCACGTCTTTCGCCATCGACAGCCTGCCCCGCATCAGCCGCGCCCAGAAGATGGACGCACTCAGCGCCATGGCCAACATCGCCGGCTATCGGGCGGTGATCGAGGCGGCGAACCACTTCGGGCGTTTCTTTACCGGGCAGGTTACCGCTGCTGGCAAGGTGCCACCCGCGAAAATCATGGTCATCGGTGCCGGGGTGGCTGGCCTGGCAGCCATTGGCGCGGCCAACAGCATGGGCGCTATCGTGCGGGCCTTTGATACCCGGCTGGAAGTAAAGGAACAGGTCGAGAGCATGGGCGCCGAGTTCCTGGAACTGGATTTCGGTGACGAGGAAGGCAGCGGCAGCGGTGGTTACGCCAAGCAGATGAGTGACGAGTTCATCAAGGCGGAGATGGCGCTGTTTGCAGAGCAGGCGGAAGAGGTGGATATCATCATCACCACCGCCCTGATTCCCGGCAAACCGGCACCGAAACTGATCACCGCCGACATGGTAAAATCCATGAAGCCCGGCAGCGTGATCGTGGATCTGGCCTCAGAGCGAGGGGGTAACTGCGAACTGACCGAACCGGGCAAAGTCGCCCATCAACACGGCGTTACCCTGATCGGCTACACCGACCTGCCCAGCCGGATGGCCAAGGTGGCCAGTGATCTGTACGCCACCAACCTGGTGCATCTGCTCACCGAGCTGACACCCGAGAAAGACGGCACGCCGCTGGTGAACATGGAAGACGAAGTCATCCGTGGCCTGACGGTGGTTCACGAGGACGAAATAACCTGGCCGCCGCCACAACCGGAATCGCCGGTCAGCCCCAAGCCCGCACCGGGCACCGAGGAGCCTTCAGCCGAAGCAAAAGCGGCCGCCAAGAAGGACGCGGACCGTCGCAGCCTGATCGGCAAAGGCGTTCTTCTGGTGGTGACGGCCCTGGCGCTCTACGGAGTGGGCGCCCACGCGCCGGAAAGCTTCCTGCAACACTTCACTGTGTTCGTACTGGCCTGCTTTATTGGCTGGCAGGTGATCTGGAACGTAACCCCTTCCCTGCATACCCCCCTGATGAGCGTTACCAACGCCATCAGCGGCATCATCGTTATCGGCGCCATTCTGCATCTGGCCCAGGCGGAGAATATTGCCGTTGGCATCATGGCGTTTGTGGCGGTGCTGATTGCCAGCATCAACGTGGGCGGTGGCTTCCGGGTCACCCATCGCATGCTCAAAATGTTCCGCAAGTAGGAGGCGCCCGATATGAGCACAGGACTGGTGAGCGTGGCCTACGTGGTCGCAAGTATCTTGTTTATTCTCAGCCTGGGTGGCCTCAGCCACCAGGAATCGGCACGGCGCGGTAATCTCTACGGCGTCGCCGGCATTATCATCGCGGTGGGGGCCACTCTGGCCAGCGTAGACGGAGGCATTACCGCCATCATCATTGCCGTGTTGCTCGGTGCCGGCATTGGCATTCCCATCGCCAACAAGGTGGAAATGACCCAGATGCCTCAGCTGGTCGCCCTGCTCCACAGTTTCGTGGGTCTGGCGGCGGTATTGGTAGGTTTTTCCGGTTATATCGAGCCGTTGATTGCCACCTCCGGTACCGAGCACACCATCAAACTGGTGGAGGTGTTTGTCGGCATTTTTATAGGTGCCATTACCTTCACTGGTTCACTGGTGGCCTGCGGCAAACTGGACGGCCGAATCGACAGCAAGGCGCTGACCCTGCCCGGACGGCATCTGATGAACCTGACAGCGATCATTGTCTGCGTCTTGCTCGGGGCCTGGTTCCTGGGCACCGAGAGCATGGCCCTGGGAATCGTTGCCCTGATCCTGATGACCGCCATTGCCTCGGTCCTCGGCATTCACCTGATCATGGCTATTGGCGGCGCCGACATGCCGGTGGTGGTATCCATGCTAAACAGTTACTCCGGGTGGGCCGCCGCTTCCATCGGTTTCATGTTGGGCAATGATCTGCTGATTGTCGTTGGTGCCCTGGTGGGCAGCAGCGGTGCCATCCTCAGCTACATCATGTGCAAGGCCATGAACCGCTCGTTCATCAGCGTGATTCTCGGTGGCTTCGGCCAGACCAGCAGCAGTTCGGCGGCCGCGGACGCCGATCAAACGGTGCACGAATCCAGTGCCGATGATGTCTGCGAGGAGTTGCGCAACGCCCAGTCGGTGATCATTGTGCCCGGTTATGGCATGGCGGTCGCCCAGGCCCAGAACGGCGTCAGCGAGATGACCAAGATCCTTCGGGAACGGGGCGTAAACGTGCGTTTCGGCATTCATCCGGTGGCCGGCCGTCTGCCAGGGCATATGAACGTGCTATTGGCGGAAGCCCACGTCCCTTATGACATCGTGCTGGAAATGGACGAAATCAACGATGACTTCCCGGATACCGACGTGGTGCTGGTCATCGGCGCCAACGACACCGTGAACCCGGCCGCCGCCGAAGACCCGGGCAGTCCGATTGCCGGCATGCCGGTGCTGGAGGTCTGGAAGGCCCACCAGGTGGTTATCCTCAAGCGGGGCATGGCCACCGGTTATTCCGGGGTGGAGAATCCACTGTTCTTCAAGGACAACGCCCGTATGCTGTTCGGCGATGCCAAGGAAAGCATCGATAAGCTGGTAGGAGGCTTGCGGGGCTGAAGGCAGCCCCGCGCCTGTTTTCTTCGGGAGTTATTCGGTGGTGTTGTACACGTAGGACGACACGGTGCCGTCCTGGTTGAACCGCACCACCAGGTCGGTGGTTTCCGCTTCACCGAAGGCAGACCACTTGTACTTGCCATAGGTCCAGGTGCGTTTGCCGTCTTCGATCCCGGTGCGCCACGGCTCGCCGAACATCTCCTGGATATCGGCCCGCGTGGTTTCACCAATCTGGATCTGGTCCACATTGTGGGTGGCGAAGTCTTTGCCGACAGTCGCACAGCCCACCATGGCCGCCATCACCAGAGCCACGCACAACGTTTTAACCGAACCAATCATCGACATACGTATCCCTCATATTCGGGTGAATTTCACCCATCATAACGTGTCTCTGAGCAGACGCGATTACGAAGACGACAGGTTTCCGGAAACAAAAAAGCCGCAGGCCGGGAGGCGCTGCGGCAGGTCGATCGTCCGATCGAAGGGGATAATCAATACAGTTTGGCGAGGGACTTCTTGGCGAAGGATTCGACTTCGTTCAACCGGCCTTCTTTCACCTTGATCAGCCATTCGGGATCCTGCAGAAGTGCCCGACCAACGGCAATCAGCTCGAACTCGTGGTTATTCATCCGCTCCACCAGCTCATCGATCCCGGCTTTCTCAACCGCTTCCTGCTTGCTGGCAAAGGTGCCGCTGATGAAATCTTCGGTCAGCCCGACACTGCCCACGGACATGGTCGGCTTGCCGGAAAGCTTCTGGGTCCAGCCTGCGAGGTTCAGATCCGAGCCTTCAAACTCCGGCTCCCAGAACCGGCGGGTAGAGGCGTGGAAAATGTCCACACCGGCTTCCACCAGTGGCTTCAGGAACCGTTCGAGTTCCTCAGGGCTGTTCACCAGTTTGGCTTCGTAATCCTGCTGCTTCCACTGGGAGAACCGCAGCATGATCGGGAAATCAGGCCCGACGCGATGGCGCACCGCCTCAACGATTTCGACCACAAAGCGCAGGCGGTTTTCCATAGAGCCGCCGTATTCATCGTCCCGCTGGTTGGTGCCTTCCCACAGGAACTGGTCCAGCAGGTAGCCATGGGCACCGTGGATCTCGACACCATCAAAACCGAGGGCTTTGGCATCCTGGGCGGCATCGGCAAAGGCGGTGACCACGTCCTCAATATCCTCTTTGGTCATGGCTTTGCCGTTGGGCTTGCCAGGGCCAAACAGACCGGATGGGCTGTAACCGGGCACCGAAGGATCCGGAGGTGTGCCTTCCTTGCGTACGGCGCCAACGTGCCAGAGTTGCGGGAAAATGGCTCCACCGGCTTCGTGCACGGCATCAACAACGTTTTTCCAGCCTTGAAGGGCGTCGGAACCATGAAATGCCGGCACATTGGGATAACCACTGGCGGCGGGGTGATTTACTGTAGTGCCTTCGGTAATGATCAGACCAACGCCGGCTTCGGCGCGGCGCTGATAATAGGCCACAACATCCTCACCCGGCACACCATCAGGCGAGAAGTTGCGGGTCATCGGTGCCATCGCCACCCGGTTACGCAGCTTGAGGTTGTGAAGTTCAAACGGTTCGAAAAGCGGGCCAAGATTCATGCTCATGGTAATGTGCAACCTTACTAGTTTGGTTTCGTTAAGCAACCATATTGAATCTGGTTTTAAAATGCAACCCTATTCAGTACACTCCCACCATGGCCAGAAAACGTTTTGATGACTCCAGTTGCTCCGTCGCCCGTGCCCTCAATGAAGTGGGTGACTGGTGGTCCCTGCTGATCGTACTACACGCCATGTATGGCACCCGCCGGTTCGTGGACTTCCAGCAGGAACTGGGCATTGCCAAGAATATCCTCTGCGATCGTCTGGCCCGGCTGGTGGATAACGAGGTGTTGCGCAAGGTGGATGTGGGCGAACACGGCTCCCGCTTTGAATACCGCTTGACTGAGAAAGGCCGGGATCTGTTCCCGGTGGTGATTGCCCTGCGCCAGTGGGGCGACAAGTGGAATCCCGCCCCGGACCAGACACCCCTGGACCTGCGCGACCGTGCCACCGGCCGCCCTATTCACACGGTGGAAGTCCAGAATGCCGATGGCAACCCCCTGAGCATCCGGGATGTGTTCGTACCGGACGAGAGTCTGCCCGAAGGCAAAAGACCTCCGCCTGACTCTCCGCAGTAATCGCGGCACCGCCCGATTTCTTGAGCTACGTCAATCTTGCGATCAAACCAGCCCCCCTGCCCGGCCAATCTTGCGCTAAATCAAGTTTCCTTTCTCCGCTGCCACTAATCTGAAGCCATCAACGATTCAGGTTAAGGAGATGGATATGTCCCGCACATTTAAACTTGGTGTTCTGGCTGCAGCGGTTATGGCTGCGGCGCCGGCTGTTCAAGCGTACGAAGCTGGTGATTTTATTGGCCGCGTTGGTGTGGTGACAGTTGCACCAGACGCTTCGAGTGACCCTATTACCAACCTCAGCTCCGACGCAAGAGTTGACGTAGACAACGACACCCAACTAGGCCTGACCCTGAGCTATATGCTTACAGATCAACTGGGTTTGGGCGTGCTCGCAGCAACTCCCTTCAGCCACGATATTAAAGGTGACGGTGACCTCGCTGGTCTTGGTAAGCTGGCCGAAACAAAACAGCTGCCACCAACCATCACACTTCAGTATTTCCCGATGCCGAGCGGCAGCAAGCTGCAACCCTATGTTGGAGCGGGTGTGAACTATACCGTCTTTTTTGATGAACAAACCGCCGGCGCTCTTGCAGGCACCGATATCAAGCTCGATGACAGCTTCGGCCTGGCTGCGGAAGTTGGCCTGGATTACATGATCACCGAAAACATCGGTGTTAACGCGGCAGTCTGGTGGATAGACATCGACACCGAGGCGAAAATTGAAGCTGTAAACCAGACCGTGGATGTGGAAATTGATCCCCTAGTCTACATGGTAGGCCTGTCCTACAAGTTTTGATCCCCGTGCCTCCGTCAGTCGCCACGGTCTGTTGGCTGACGAAAGGTGCGCTCTCCTGTGCGGGGCCCTCCGGCCCCGCCTTTTTTTGTCCGCCAGAAACAGGAAGGCGGAGCATCTGCCCCGCCTTCCTGACCTGCCTCAGGCACTCTGGCGCTGGGCTGAGCGGCTTCGCTGACCACCGCCATTCTGGCTCCGGCCACCACTGCGGCCACCTGGCTTGTCCCCAAAGCTTTTCGGCTTGCCTCCGGGCCGGCCATTACCACCACCGTTACTACTGCGGGTACGGGCGCGGCTGGGATCGGCCTTGGCTCTCGGCTTCAGCGGCAGGTTGTTGGTCGGCTCAAAGCCTTCCACTTCCGTGCGCGGCAGCTGCTTTTTGATCAGCCTTTCGATGCCCGCCAGCATTTTGCCTTCATCGGCACTGACCAGTGACAGCGCATGACCACTCTCACCGGCACGGCCGGTGCGACCAATACGATGCACATAGTCTTCCGGCACGTTGGGCAGTTCGAAGTTCACCACCTGGGGCAGCTGCTTGATGTCCAGACCACGAGCAGCGATATCCGTTGCCACCAGCACACGCACTTCGCCAGCCTTGAAGTCCGCCAGCGCGCGGGTGCGGGCACCCTGCGACTTGTTGCCGTGAATGGCAGCAGCGGTAATACCGTCCTTCTCCAGTTTCTGGGTCAGGCGGTTGGCACCGTGCTTGGTGCGGGTAAACACCAGCACCTGGTCCCAGCTGTTGTCACGCACCAGCTTGCTCAGCAGGGCGGTTTTCTGGCTCTGATCCACCGGGTAGACAGACTGCTTGATGTTTTCGGCAGAGGTGTTTCGAGCCGCCACTTCAACCTGAACCGGGTTATCCAGCAGACCTTCGGCCAGAGTCCGGATCTCGTTCGAGAAGGTGGCGGAGAACAACAGGTTCTGGCGCTTGGCTGGCAGCAGCGCAAGAATCTTGCGGATGTCGCGAATAAAGCCCATATCCAGCATGCGGTCGGCTTCGTCCAGCACCAGGATTTCCACTTCGTTGAAGCGCACAGCGTTCTGCTGATACAGGTCCATCAGGCGGCCCGGTGTTGCCACCAGCACGTCCAGGCCTTTGCGCAGCTTCATCATCTGCGGATTGATTTTCACACCACCGAAAACCACCGCGGCCTTGGTAGGAACGTATTTGCTGTAAAGATTCACGCTGTCGTGAACCTGTGCCGCCAGTTCACGGGTGGGCGTCAGGATCAGCGCGCGGGGGCCTTTGCCGGTGCGCGGGTTTTCACCCAGACGCTGCAGCAAGGGCAAGGTAAAACCGGCGGTTTTGCCGGTACCGGTCTGGGCAGCAGCCATAACGTCCCGGCCAGAAAGCACGGCGGGAATGGCCTGGGCCTGAATGGGAGACGGGGTTTCATAACCCTGGTCAGACGTGGCACGGACCAGCTGCTCGGACAAACCGAGTGAAGAAAAACTCATATTGGATCAACTCTTGATTATTCTGCCTCCACGACCACCGTTCTCGGTGAATGCGGGCAGATGCCATGAACATTCATGGAATAAAAGACGACTACGGTCACGCGCCGTTATCGGGGTGACGTCCTCTGACAGGTCGTATGGAAAGGTCGCACGGGCTTAAAGCCTTAAACTGCGGAATCCCTAGAGGCAGGATGCGGGCACATTAACAGAGGCCCGGGCAATTAGCCATAGGTGATTATAATAAGCATCCGAAGGAACCTGGCGGACATCCTCAAGTCAGAGTGTTTTGATCACCGGAAGCCAACATGGAGTTGAAAGAATGAGCGTCAGTATCGGCCCATTGAGCCTGTCCATCGACCACCTGCTCCTGGTCATCGCCTTCGGCCTGGCTCTGCTGGTTGGAGGGGTGCTGGGCCGCAAATATAGGGTGCCCGTAGCCGGATCGGTGGCCGATATCTTCGTGGTAGCGATGCTCTGTGCCCGGGTCGGTTTCGTTATCAGTTACTTCGAGCATTACCAGAATGATCTTCTGGGCATCATTGATATCCGGGACGGCGGTTTCGATGTGCTCTGGGGTGTCGTCGGCGCCCTCATCTTCACCGGCTTTCTGCTCTGGCGCAGGGAAGCGCAGCGCAAACCCCTGGCTACTGCTGCGCTGACGGGCGCCCTGTTCTGGGCTGCCACCGCAGGAACCATCACACTGATCGAACAGCAGGCCCGAGGCATGCCGGACGTTGCGCTGCATTCGCTCAATGGCGAAGCAGTCCACATGGACCAATTAGCGCCAGGCCAACCCCTGGTGGTGAACCTCTGGGCAACCTGGTGTCCACCCTGCATCCGGGAAATGCCGGTGCTGGAGGAAGCCCAACACATCTATCCGGATGTCGCGTTTGTGTTTGCCAACCAGCGCGAACAGCCCGAGACCATCCGTTCCTTTCTTGAGGAAAACCGCCTGAACCTGAACAACCTTTACCGGGACGATCAGGCCCAGCTGGCACGCGCCGTGGGCAGCAATGGCTTGCCAACAACGCTTTTCTACAATGCCCAGGGCGAACTCATCGATTCCCACATGGGCGAGCTGTCACGGGCAACACTGGCCAGGGGCCTGGAAAAGATCCGCGGACCCGACCAGTGAACCAGGCCCGCTGTGCCCGTTAACCGCATGGCGTTTTTATCTACCGGGTTGCCGCTTTGGCAAAATTTCCCAGTGCGCCGCTTACTTTTCCGAGCACCTCATCGCACCCCTCAATGCCATGGCGGCTCTTGAGGTATTGCGGGTCGTTGTAACCCAGCCACACCTCTCCGTTGGCATCCTCCCAGATCAGGGCTTTTTGGGGCAGGTCGATGGCGACACTCTGGGCGCACTGCATCAGCGGTGTGCCGACTTTGGGGTTGCCGAAAATAACCACTTCGGTCGGACGCAATTCCAGACCGGCTTTTTCCGCGCCCTGCTGATGATTAACGCGAGCCATGACCGTCATGCCCTTCTCTTTGAGCACAGACTCGAGTTTGTCGGCCGTGGCTTTTACATCGTGACTGCTTTTGATCGCGACCAGTCCATCTGCGGCATGGGTGAGCGTGGCGAACAGCAGAGCCGATGCCACCAGAACCAGTCTGAGAGTGCAGCGCATAGTATCCTCCAGAGGGTTTGTTGAAGTTTTCAGGATAGAACAGAGGCAGGCGTTACGCATGAACGCGCCTCAGTATATCGTTGCCGCACCTTCTGGCCTGCTCTTGAATCGCTTGTGCAGCCAGAGGTACTGATCGGGTTGCTCACGAACAGTGGCTTCAATAAAACCGTTCCAGACTTTGGCGTCCTGTTCCGGATGTTCGCCAAAGGACTCCTGAATCGGAGAAAACACCACCCGGTAACTGCCATCGGGCATTCGCAAGTGACTGACGCAGATAACCGCAGCGCCGGACTCCCTGGCAACGAAGCTTGGCGACGTAATACAGCCGGCACTGACCCCAAAAAAGGGCACGAACACCTCGGACTTCTTGCCGAAATCCTGGTCACAGGCGAACCAGACCTGCCCCCCTTCTTTCAGGAATGACAACATGGGTCTGATCTGACGTTTGGTGAAGGGGCGAATACCAAAATGCCGCCGCCGGCCACGTTCGATCATACGGTCAATCACCGGATTGTTGTTAGGGCGGTACATGTAACCCGGCTTCTGAAGCTTGCAGGCAATCAGAGGCAGGGCAAAGTCGAAAATACTGTAGTGCCCGCCGATCAACAGCACTCCCTTGCCGCGTCGTTTCGCTTCTTCAAGGTGCTCGGTACCCTGGACCGACGCGCTCTCACAATAGGGGGTCATATCCCGCCACCAGGCATGAACGCTTTCCAGAACGCCCCGGGCCGAGGCCACAAACGCATCCTCCACCAACTGGCTGCGGGTCGCTTGGTCGAGTTCGGGCATGCAGGCCGCCAGGTTGGCGTCCGCAACCCTGGCACGGGATCGCATCTTGCTGGAAAGGCGCTTGCCCAACCAGCCTCCAAAACGCTGCTTCAGTCCCATCGGAAGAAAGGACAAAAGCCAGAGCAAGCAGACCAGAGCCCAGGCCGGCCAGTACGACGGATGCCAGAGAGAGTGTTTCCTGTTTCTTTTGCCGGACGCCATTCAACAGTGGCCTGTGATAATGAGAAAACGGTCGACCAGCCTGACACAATCTCTCTCAGCTAGATACGTGATTTACTCATGGATGCGGTTGGTCAAAGGGAATCCAATTCCCGAATTCAGGAGTATGGTTTTAAGAAGATACGTGTTAATACGTAGAAGTCATTTCAAAAGACAGGAAATTCCTCGCTATGTTCCGATGGAAGTTCGCCGCGGGTCTTGTGATCCTGCCACTCCTGCTTGCCGGCTGCAGTGACAACACCAGCACCAGCCAACCAACGACAACGGATATCAAGCCACCGTCGGAAACGGGCGTACTCAAAGTGGCTACCCGCAATGGCTCCACAACCTATTACGTGGATCGGCATGAGAACCCCGTCGGTCCGGAGCACGCACTGATCAGCGCCTACGCCGAGAGTCGGGGCTGGCAGGTAGAATGGACCATGCTTGATTCCACCAGCGACGTTCTGGCGGCGTTGGAATCTGGCAACACCCATCTGGCCGCAGCGGGACTGACGCACCTCGCCTCCCGCGATGAGCGCTTTGTAAGAGGCCCGGCTCACACCGAGATTACCGAACAACTCGTCTGCCATCGCGACGCTCGGCCCATGCCCCGCAAACCTGAGGACATTCCCGGCACTGATATTGTCGTAACCGCCGGCTCCAGCTACGTTGAAACCCTGAACAAGCTGAATGAACAGCATCCGGGAATCGCTTTTGAGGAGGATGCAGATCGCACGACAGAGGTCATTCTCTCGGATGTTGCCGAACGGGATGTCGGCTGCACCGTCGCTGATTCCAACATTGTTCAGGTCATGCGCCGGCATTTCCCCCACCTGGAAGTGGCGATGACGCTCACACAGGGGCGGAATCTTGGCTGGTACATGCCCAAGGCTTCCGAAGATCTGGCCTCCGATGCCCACGAGTGGATGAATAGCGTCGAAGGCGATGAGGCCATAGGGCTGATGGAGAACCGCTACTATGCCTACATTGGCGACTTTGATTTCGTGGATCTGCGGGCCCTGAATCGACGCATTGAAGACCGCCTGCCCGATTTCATCGATCAATTCCGGGAAGCGGAGGCCAAAACCGGCATGCCCGCAGACCTGCTGGCCGCACTGGCCTATCAGGAATCCCACTGGGATCCAGCGGCGAAATCCCCCACCGGTGTCCGCGGCATCATGATGCTTACCCGACGAACCGCCGAATCTCTGGGTGTAACCAACCGGCTCGATCCCGATGCAGCTATTGATGGTGGCGCCCGCTATCTGGCCGACCGTCACCGCCGCCTGCCAGAGACTATTCCTGAGCCGGACCGCACCTTCCTGGCGCTGGCAAGCTACAACATCGGCCGTGGGCACCTGCTGGATGCCCGGGAACTGGCGCGGAACCTGAACAAGAATCCGGACTCCTGGCAGGATATGACCGAGGTGCTACCCCTGAAAGCCGACAAGCGATACTACCCCAGCACCCGCTACGGATACGCCCGAGGCTATGAGCCGGTGCATTACGTGCAGCGCATTCGCAACTACCGGGATGTCATACGTTCGGCTTTTGAGTGATCAGGTTCCGAACAGGGCCGAGCGCAGGGGCCGCAGGAAACCACCGGATTCCTTGTGGCTCGCGTGGGTCCGCTTTCCATCGAATTCCAGATAGCCATCCTCAATCGGCTCGAATCGCAGGATTTTGACGTCCTCGAGATAATTCTGGGACGACTTCCAGGGCCCGTGAGTGCCCTGGCGGGGCAGGCGATCGGCGGCCCGGCGAATGTAGCCGGCATCCAGAGAGCCAAGCACCGTGTCGTCGCCGCGACTGTTCTCAGTGTCCCGGGCCACCACGGTACGATAGCCACGCTTGTCCATCAGGTTCATCAGCCGGCACAGGTACTCGGCGGCAATGTCCACCTTCAGGGTCCAGGAAATGTTGGTGTAACCGAAGATCATGCCGGCGTTGGGCACGCCCTCCACCATCACGTTCTTGTAGATAATCTTGTCTTTCATCACGACTTCCTGGCCGTCCACGGTCGGCCGGATTCCACCCAGCATCTGGATATCCAGACCTGTTGCCGGGATGATGATATCTGCTTCCAGTTCCTCACCCGATTTCAGGCGGATGCCGGTTTCCGTGAAGCGGTCAATATGATCGGTGGCAATGGACGCCTTGCCCGCTTTCATGGCCTGGAAAAGGTCCCCGTCTTTTACCACGCACAGGCGCTGGTCCCAGGGATTGTAATCCGGCGTGAAGTGCCGCATGTCGGCGGTGTCCCCAACCTTGCGTTTGATAATGCCCAGGAACAGCCGGCGCATGAACTTCGGGCTCCTTCTGGAGCGCAAGTAAAGGAAACGGGAAATGGAAATATTCCGGGCCCGGGTCAGCCGATAGGCGGTTCTCTCGGGCAGAATTTTCTGCAGGGCAAGAGACACCTTGTCGGTTGAAGGCAGAGGCATCAGATAGGTGGGTGAGCGCTGAAGCATGGTGACATGAGCGGCCTGCTCTGCCATGGTCGGCACCAGGGTAATGGCGGTTGCGCCGCTGCCAATAATCACCACCTTCTTGCCCGCGTAGTCGAGATCTTCCGGCCAATGCTGCGGGTGTATGATCTGGCCGCGGAAATCATTTTCACCCGGGAAGTCCGGCTTGTAGCCCTGATCATAATTGTAGTAGCCGGTACAGCCTACCATGAAGCTGGCGGTGTAGTGTTCTGTTTCGCCGGTGGCTTCGTTCAGGGCCGAGAGCTTCCAGCATTTGTCGACACCTGACCAGTCCGCTGTCTTCACCGCCAGCCCGAAGCGGATGTGGCGTTCGACATCATGCTCCCTGGCGGTCTCCGCCACATAATTCTTGATCGATGCGCCGTCGGCCAGCACTTTGCCGCCTGTCCAGGGGCGGAAATTGTAGCCGAAGGTAAACATGTCCGAATCCGAACGGATTCCCGGGTAACGGAACAGATCCCAGGTGCCACCCAGGGACTGCCGACGTTCGAGGATGGCAAACGACTTGCCGGGGCATTCACGCTTAAGATGGCATGCCATGCCAATGCCGGAAACGCCGGCGCCGATGATCAGTACATCGAAATGCTGGTTACTCATTGCCTGTCCTCTCGGATTCCAGTCCGCTTTTTATAATCAATGGCCTGCAATCAAGATAGCTCAGGCTGGGCTGGTCGGGAATTGGCCAAAGTGGTCCCTGCCCCTGGTTGTTTCAGTCAGTCTCGAGATGCGAAACCGCCGACCCGCAACGCCGTTCAACTCCCGGGCGTGAAATCGGGGTATTTCTTCTGCAGCCGATAGAGCCGGATGATGGTGATGATGTTGGTGACCAGCACCATGCCTTCTGCCAGGGTTCCACCCACGGAACCGATAACGATGTTGTTGAGCATCCAGGCCAGGGCAGCAAACCCGAGCACGATTCGCAGGGGAATTCCCCTGAGCATGAACATGCCCACGGTGCCGAAAACGGCGGCGGCGAGCGGGAATACATCGGTGATGGATTTCCAGGTCGCCCAGGCTACCACCAGGTTCACCACGAGCATGCCCAGCATAATAGGCCAGTTGCCCTGGTACTTGCGCGCCAAAGTAATGCGCACAATCACCAGAACGGTCAGTGCCGAGGCGGTCCAGCTCTCGAAGAACGCGAACATCAGGGCAAACGCAACGTTGGCGGAGATCAGCAGCACCATCAACCGGTCGTCATTCTTGTTCGCGAAGCCGGCAATGCAGAAACCCAGGGCTACAAGACCGCACACCTGGCCCAGAACCTCGGCGAGGGTCATGTCCGCGATCAGATCAATCATCCTTTACCGGCCTGTCGCTCGTCGCCATATCGGTAATCCCCTCTGCCCGCAAAAGGTTTCAGCCTGCCACAATCAGGGCCTTTGAGCCATCAAGCTCCCTGTGCCAAAGTGCTCACGTCATTCAGCAAGGACCACTCAAGACCATGAAAACCGTATTCTCTCCATTGCACAGCCGCCGACACGTCAAAACCGAACTGGATGGCGGACTGCTGATCGAGCCTCACGAGAAGCCGTCCCGTGCCGAAACCATCCTGGCACGAGTGAAAGAACAGGCGCTGGGAGAGATTCTGGAACCGGAAGAATATGGCCTGGAGCCCGTCAAACGGGTACACACCGCCGATTACGTGGCGTTCCTGGAAACCTGCTGGCAGGACTGGCTGGCTGCCGGCAAACCGGGTGAAGCCATCCCGGCGGTCTGGGCGGGTCGCGGCATGCGCCATCGGCTGCCCAGGGACATCGACGGCCGGCTGGGCTATTACAGCTTCGCGGCGGAGACGTCGATCCCGGATGGTACGTGGGAAGCCGCCCGGGCATCCGCCAATGTGGCCCTTACCGCCCAGAAACTGGTGGCCGGAGGCGAGCGCGCGGCCTTTGCCCTGTGCCGCCCACCCGGACATCACGCCCATGCCGATCTGTTCGGCGGGTACTGTTTCTTCAACAACGCCGCCATCGTGGCTCAGGCCTTTCGTGACCGGGGCTATGGCAAGGTCGCGGTGCTGGATGTGGACTTCCACCACGGCAACGGCACCCAGGCGATCTTCTACGAACGCAGCGATGTGCTCACCATCAGCCTGCATGGCGATCCGGACCTGGTGTTTCCCCATTTTCTGGGCTTTGAAGACGAGATTGGCGAGGGCGCCGGCGAGGGCTACAACCTGAATATCGTCTACCCGCCAAACACGCCCTACAGCGTCTGGAGTCAGGGGCTGGAAACCGCCTGCGAGCGGATCCAGTCATTCCAGCCGGACGCCCTGGTGGTCGCCCTGGGTGTTGATACCTTCGAGGAAGACCCGATTTCGTTCTTCAAGCTGACCTCCGGCGATTATCTGACCCTGGGCCAACGTCTCGCCCGGCTTGGACTACCAACGGTATTTACCATGGAAGGCGGTTACGACGTCGACGCCATCGGCGTGAATGCGGTGAACGTCATGCAGGGATTCGACAGGGCTGCAGGCTGAATCAGCCCTTGAAGCCCTTGCCGAGAATGTAGACTTCCCGGGAGCGGGAGCGGGAGGAATCCGGCTTTCGCACCACAACCTTGTCGAAGACAGCGCGGACCGATTTCAGGTA
The DNA here is from genome assembly GCF_056859395.1 of Marinobacter sp. L-80. Lineage (NCBI taxonomy): Bacteria > Pseudomonadati > Pseudomonadota > Gammaproteobacteria > Pseudomonadales > Marinobacteraceae > Marinobacter > Marinobacter sp. L-80. Next base: position 20,753 of record NZ_JBSXOI010000036.1, on the reverse strand, counting down.
CTCATCGTACCCTTCGCCCTGAAACACCTTGGCCAGGAAACTGCCTTTGGGCTTGAGTACCTGGCTTGCCATGTCCAGGGCCAGTTCCACCAGGTACATGGAGGCGGCCTGGTCGGCCACGGTCACGCCGCTGATGTTCGGAGCCATGTCGGAAATCACCACGTCCACCGGGTCATCGCCCAGGGTGGCCATGATCGATTCGAACACGTCGTTCTCGGTGAAATCACCCTGGATAAAATCGACGCCGGCAATGGCATCCATGGGCAGGATATCGGAGGCGATGACACGGCCCTTGTGGCCCACCAGTTTGGCCGCCACCTGGGACCAGCCACCGGGGGCGGAGCCCAGATCCACAACCACCATGTTGGGGTGGATCAGCCGATCCTTCTTGTTGATCTCAAGTAGCTTGTAACTGGCACGGGAGCGGTAGCCATCCACCTGCGCCTGCTTCACGAAGGGGTCGTTGACGTGCTCTTCGAGCCAGCGGTTACTGCTTTTGGATCGGGCCATGGGGTCTCTTCAGAACGGGAAAGCCAAGCGCTTATTGTACGTGCCGCGCCGGGCCGCGGCAAAACCCTGACAACCGCGCTGGCCACACGTACAATCCGGCCAGCATTCTGTGATTTTTCAGAACCGACCAAGCCCACCTCACCGGAGACTCCCCTCGTGAATCTGGCCGACATCAAAAAGCTGCACCAGAAAAAATACCGGCAGTCGTTTGGCCACTATCTGGTTGAGGGCGAACACCTGGTTCTCGAGCTGCAGAAAGCCGCCGACCGCCAACCCGCTCTGACGGCCTCGGAACTTTACGTCACCGGAGCCTATGAGCACTGGCAGAGCCCGTTCAGAACCCATGTCATCAGCGATCGCCAGATGGCACAGCTCGCCGACACCCGAACACCCCAGGGGATTCTGGCGGTGGTGCCCATGCCGGAGCGCCCGGCGGAACCGGTGCCCGGCGAAAAAACGATTTACCTGCATGAGGTTCAGGACCCCGGCAACCTCGGTACGATACTGCGCACCCTCGCCTGGTTCGGCGGTTTCCGGTGTCTGCTGAGCCCGGGCAGTGTCGACCCCTTCAACCCGAAGGTAGTGCGAGCCAGCATGGGGGCGCTCTTTCACGTCCCTCTTGAAACCGACGTTGCTCTGACAAGCCTTCCCGACCGATACCAGAGCCTGGCCTGCCTCGACCTCAATGGCGGTTCGATGGCATCCCGGGGCTTCAGGGAACACGACTGTTATCTGTTCGGCAACGAGGCCCGGGGCGTGCCGCGGGAGGCCCTCAATCAATTGAAGGCGGTGTCGTACAGCATTCAAGGCCAGGGGCAGATCGAGTCCCTGAACCTGGCCTCAGCGGTGAATATGTGCACCTACGAATTAATGCGGGACCTTTAGACTGCAAACCCCATGCTCTGAGCACTTTCCCCAATCGTTCTGGCGGAAACCGCCATTGCCTGTGCATTGCCAATTGAGCACGATCAGAGTCTGATCCCGAGACCGGACTGATGACTATGGAACGCTATCTCCAGCCCACCGCTTTTTTTGACTATGACCATCCCCGGCTGCAGGCCTGGATCGAGTCAGAGCTGGAGGGAGTTCCTGATGAGCCGGTGGAGCAGATCAAGGCGCTCTATCTCGCTGTTCGTGACAGCATCAGCTACAACCCCTACGTATTCCGGACCGATGCCAACACGTTCAGTGCCAGCTACGCTCTGGAAAGCGGCGAAACCTACTGCATCCCAAAGGCGGTTCTCCTGGGCGCGGCAGCTCGCTCGATTGGCGTTCCCAGCCGCCTCGGCCTGGCCGATGTACGCAACCATCTCTCAAGCCCGAAACTGATCGAATGGCTGCGGTCGGACATTTTCCGTATGCACGGGTATATCGAGCTGTTCCTGAATGGCCAATGGGTGAAGGCGACGCCGGCGTTCAATCGGCAACTGTGCGAGCTGATGAAGGTGGAGCCGCTGGAATTCGATGGGGTGCACGATTCCATGTTCCAGGAGTACACCGAGGATGGCCACGCGCACATGGAATATGTGAACGACCACGGCCTGTTCGACGACGTGCCCCATGAGTTTATCGTCTCTGGTGTCCGGGCGGCCTACAGTCATCTCTTTGCCGAAGAAGAGGAGCCTGAAGCTCCGAAAGGCAGTCTGGTGCAGGATATATCGAGCCCCTAGAGCCTGCTCGAATCCAGGAAGACCTTATTCTCTCCTCGCTACGGTGTCTGCTCTCTGCCCTGCCAGCGCCCCACTGATCGCATCCAGCACGGCATCAGAATCGGGCACTGTTTTCCCGGTCTCAGTCTCACCAATGCGGCTGAAGCGCCTAAAATCAATGGCGCTCCAATTCTTCGAGTCCATAATGCGCTGCACCCGCTCAACATTTTCACGGGTTGCAGGTTCCAGCTTGTAGCGGAAAACATAGTCCGGTGACATATCTCCGAAATCCTGGCCATGGTGATAATCATGCAGCAGGAGCAAGGCAAGTCCACCGCCCATGAAATGTCGGCCGAGGCTGACCAGTAACTCCCCCTGCCGGATACTTTCCAGGGCCTCAGGTTCCCAGTCTACGCCGCCCACCAACAGATCTTTGCCCGGCGTCCGGCCGGCATTTCGAGCGGCTTCAATGGCACCCATTGCCATACCATCACTCGCGCTCCAGATTGAGACAGTATTCGGATAGCGCTTCAGCAGGACCTCCGTTTTTTCACGGGCCAGCGTGCCGCTCCAGTTGGCGTACACCAGTTGCATAAGCTCGCTGCGCTGCTGGACCGCAGCCGCCAGCAGCCCTCCATTCCTGTCCTTGGTGGCAGACGAATCAAGGGTTCCCGAGAGGGCGACCATGGGAATACTGGGGCCGGAGGCCAGCCCCAATTGTTCGGCCTGTTTGCCCAGCAGCGTTACCAGAGAACGGCCGGCGGCAATATTGTCCGGCGAAAGATGGCCGAGCCAGCCCGACAAGACACTTCGGGGCATACCGATGCTGGCTCGAGCGGCGTCAGGCACATCGGTATTGAAGGTAAACGTCTTTACACCGGCCCCATCCGCGAGCCTGAGCATGGATTCGGTAACATGCTCCTTGCACATGAACAGCAGGTAGTCGGGCTTTTCTTCTCGGGCCAATACGTCCTTCGCCATGCGAAGATAGCTGAATCGATGACTCTCCCGATCGTACTGAACCTCCAGGTCTACCTCGAGATCCTCCGCTACTGCCTCCATGAAACCGGCCACCAGTTGCCAGAACCGGGAGTCGTCCGGGGAAAGAAAAACAACGCTTGGCCGGGTGCCGGCGTCTGCCAAAGGAACTGTAAACAGGAGCAGGAAACCAATGAGGAAGCGGGCTGGAAAGGACTTCATGTAATGAACAACCCTCTGGACGATCTGGCAGAGTTGGCTTTTAAGGGGCCTAAGCTACCGACCTGTCGTGTAACACACAAGCGGAGATCCGTAACCAATGTCTCAGTTCAGAAGGGAATGTTCAGCGGCCGGAGCGGGGTCTTCAAACTCAACGTAGAGCTGGCCGGCCAATTGTTCGTAGAGCCCGGCTTCTTTGAGGCTCTTCATCCGAGCCGAGAGCCTGGTCAGGAACTGCCGGTTGGCTTCGGTGTTGTGGCAGGTAAGCCGATCGTAACTTTCAAGAAGGGGCGTCTTCGGATCGTAGCTGAGCTCGTCCATGAAAGGCCGGACATCCGGAACCGCAGCAATCATGGCGCCGAATCTCTGGTGCTCGAGCATGGCCAGGTTCTGGGCATCGCTCTTCGACCAGATCACATTAACGTCGTGGCCCTCCAGCACTCCGTCCAGATAGGTCTCATGACCAATAACCGCACCCACGGTTTTCCCCTCCAGTTGCGACAGGGAACTGATGGGATCTGCGTCCTGCGGGGTGAACAGGTAATAGGTGAATTTGCCGAGTGGAAAACTGGCAATAACCGCATCGTCGCCCAATCGACGCTCCAGGACCTCGGTGAAGGAATAGATGCAGTCTGCGCCATGCTGCTCGAATACCATCATGGCCCGTTTGTAGGGAAAGAACTGCTCGGTCACAGGCACATCAAGGCCTTCCAGGGCCCTGTGCAGGATTCTCTGGTAAACACCATCCCGGTTTTCGGTCAGCAGGCTGGTGATATCCGGAACCGCGATCCGGATCACCGGATCGGCCACGGCAGGCGTACTCAGTATGACTGCGGCAAACAGGAGTACCCGAAATCCAGAGAGGTAGCGTTTCATGACTCGCGCATCAGTCCATGACGACAAATAAATGACTATTTTTCATACAGGTTCCGCAGTATGGCAATGTCGTATTCTATACGCCAGAAAAACCTTGTTAAATATGGGGATTTGAAAAAAAAGGCACCGGATCGCTCCGGTGCCTTTCTCTCTCATCAGGCGGCGTTGAGTGGATTACGCCGCTTCGTCTTCGCTCTCGTCCACAGAATTGCGGATCAGGAAGTCAAAGGCGCTGAGGGCGGCTTTGGAACCTTCGCCCATGGAGATCACGATCTGCTTGTAAGGCACGGTCGTCGCGTCGCCCGCTGCAAAAACGCCCGGAATGGAGGTTTCGTTGCGGTCGTTAACGATGATCTCGCCGTGCTGGCTGAGTTCGATGTCACCCTTCAGCCATTCGGTGTTGGGCACCAGGCCGATCTGTACAAACACACCTTCCAGGGAGATGTGATGCTGCTCACCGGAGTTGCGGTCGGTGTAATTCAGACCGTTGACCTTGCCATTCTCCCCGGTAATCTCGGTGGTCTGTCCTGACGTGATGATCTCCACGTTCTTCAGACTCCGCAGTTTCTTCTGCAACACCTCATCAGCACGCATCTCGGCACCGAATTCGATCAGGGTTACATGGCCCACGATACCGGCCAGATCGATGGCTGCCTCGACACCGGAGTTACCTCCACCGATTACCGCCACGCGCTTGCCCTTGAACAGGGGGCCGTCGCAGTGCGGGCAGTAGGCCACACCCTTGTTGCGGTACTCTTCCTCTCCCGGAACGCCCATCTGGCGCCAGCGGGCACCGGTGGACAGCACCAGGCTGCGCGCTTTGAGTGTGGCACCGTTTTCCAACCTTACCTGGTGGAGCATGCCCGGGCGTGACGCCGGGATCAGCTTCTCCGCGCGCTGCATGTTCATGATCTCCACGTCGTATTCCTTGACGTTTTGCTCCATGGCCGCCACCAGTTTCGGACCCTCGGTGTAGGGTACGGAAATCAGGTTCTCAATGCCCATGGTGTCAGCTACCTGGCCACCGAAACGCTCGGCCGCGATGCCGGTGGAAATGCCCTTCCGCGCAGCGTAGATAGCAGCAGAAGCGCCAGCCGGGCCGCCACCAATGATCAGGACCTCAAAGGCGTCTTTCTGATTGATTTTCTCGGCGTCTTTCTCGCTGGAGCTGGTGTCCAGCTTGGCAACAATTTCTTCCAGGGTCATACGGCCCTGGCCCCAGGGCTCACCGTTCATGTAAACGCTGGGAACCGCCATGACTTCGCGCTGCTCCACTTCATCCTGGAACAGGGCCCCATCGATAGAGGTGTTCGTGATGTTCGGGTTCAACACGCTCATCAGGTTCAGGGCCTGAACCACGTCCGGGCAGTTCTGGCAGGACAGCGAGAAGTAGGTTTCAAACTCGAACCGGCCTTCCAGAGACTGGATCTGCTCGATCACATCCTGGGACGCCTTGGAGGGATGACCACCCACCTGCAGCAGGGCCAGGACCAGGGAAGTAAACTCGTGGCCCATGGGGATGCCCGCAAAGCGAACGCCAATATCGGTGCCTACTCGGTTGATGGCGAAGGACGGACGACGCACGTCATTGGATTCTTCAGTGCGGAGACTGATCTTGGAAGACATCGGCTCCAGCTCTTCCAGCAGCTCCCGGAGTTCCTGGGACTTCTTGCTGTCGTCATAGGCCGCAACCAGCTCAATCGGCTGCTGCAGCTTGTCCATGTAGGCCTTGAGCTGTTCCTTGATATTGGCATCCAACATAGTCTGACTTCTCCTTTAAATTTCGGAACTAAGTATTTGAATCAAATACGGTGGTTAAGTTGAGTTGGTGCAACAATACGGCCCCGCCACTCAATGCTCAAATTAATTGACCCAAACTGTTTGATAGGGCTTTGCTATACCTCCAGATTCACCGCTGCTCGGGGCTTGACCAATAGCGCATATCCACCGAAAGCCTGCCGCAGTATGATGTTGTCATATCGTCGCAACATCATTCTCTGGTATCCAGAATAGGCAACGCATGTTTCTAGACCGTTTCCACTCCGTCCAGGACGGACACGTCGTAATTTCCGCCCTGCAGGCAAGCCAGTTCGCCAAGGAAATCGCGGGGGATTTCAATCCCATCCACGACCCGGATGCCCGCCGTTTCTGCGTTCCAGGAGACCTGCTTTTCGCCATTGTGCTCGCCCGGTTCGGGCTGTCGGAGAACATGACCTTCCGGTTCCGCAGCCTGCTTGGAGAGAATGTGCCGCTCAAGTTCGTTGAAACCGAAAACACCATTGACGTCTGTGACGACGCCGGCAAAGTCTATATCGAGGTGGCCCGCAGCGGCGCGACAACCCGGGATGAGGAGTTGATCGAGACCATCACCCGTGCCTATGTGGCGGCCTCCGGCAAGAACTTCCCCCATACCCTGAAACCTTTGATGGAGTCTAACGGGGTGATGTTCAATCCTGATCGCCCCATGGTGATGTACGAGAGCATGAGCCTGGCCCTGGAGAATCTGGATCTGCCCTCGCCCGGGCTGGAATTGCACAACGCCACCCTGGAGGCAGCCGGTAAACGGGGTAACGTTCTTCTGGAATACCGTCTGACCGCCGATCACAAACCAGTGGGCGAAGTGACCAAACGGCTCGTATTAAGTGGTCTGCGGCCCTACTGTGCCGAGGCGATGGCCGGCGTAATTGAAGAGTTCTATCGCCTCAAGGCCCGGGGTGCCGACTATTTCAACAAGGACAACAGCGGAGACCATAGCAATGCCAATTCAGCCGGGTGATACCCTGCCAGACATCGAACTTCAGGTAATGGGCGAAAAAGGCCCTGAGAAAGTCCGTACCAGTGAACTCTTTGCCGGCAAGAAAGCCGTTCTGTTTGCTGTACCCGGCGCGTTTACCCCCACCTGTTCAGCCGCCCATTTACCCGGTTTTGTGGTAAATGCCGACAAACTGCGGGCCAAGGGCATCGACAGCATCGTTTGCACGTCAGTAAACGACGCGTTTGTAATGGACGCCTGGGGCAAGGCCCACAACGCCGAAGAAATCGTCATGCTGGCCGATGGCGTGGCAGAGTTCGCCAAGGCTCTGGATCTGACCCAGGATCGGACTGCGAACGGCATGGGCATTCGTAGCCAGCGCTACGCCATGATCGTGAACGACGGCAAGGTCGAGCTGCTGAATATCGACGCCCAGGGATTGGACCAGACCAGCGCCGAAACCATCCTAGAGGCTCTTTGAACCTCACTTTTTCATCAGACATAAAAAACCCCGGATTTTCCGGGGTTTTTTGTAACCAAGCTTTCCGTCAGGAGAGCTTAGATCTTGCCAACCAGGTCCAGTGACGGAGTCAGCGTTTCTTCGCCTTCCTTCCACTTGGCCGGGCATACTTCGCCAGGGTTCTTGCGAACGTACTGAGCGGCTTTCACTTTGCGCATCAGGTCGTCTGCGTCACGGCCGATACCTTCAGCAGTGATTTCCATGGCCTGGATAACGCCGTCCGGATCGATCAGGAAGGTAGCGCGGTCTGCCAGGCCCTGACCTTCGCGCATCACACCAAAGTTGTTGGTGATGGTGCCGTTCTGGTCGCCAACCATGTAGTAGTTAATCTTACCGATGGTCTCGGAGCTGCTGTGCCATGCCTTGTGGGTGAAGTGCGTGTCGGTAGACACGGAGAATACTTCAACGCCCAGTTTCTGCAGCTCTTCGTACTTGTCAGCCACGTCGCCCAGCTCAGTCGGGCACACGAAAGTGAAGTCGGCCGGGTAGAAGAAAAATACCGCCCACTTGCCTTTCACGTCTGCTTCGCTGATCTCAACGAACTCGCCGTTTTTGAAGGCGGTAGCGTTGAACGGTTTGATCTCGCTGTTAATGATGCCCATTAAAGAACTCCTTGTTGATGGATTCATAGGTTAATGAATTTGTGGCGCCCACAGTACGGATATCGGCGATGCGGATAAAATTGATAATTCCCAAGCCAGGGATAGAAAAAACCTATCTCTGGCTTTTGAAGGGAATTTTTCCGCCACCCCGTTTATGGGGTCTTAACCAGCCAGTTCAATCTTTCCAAAGTCCAGAATATTCTCTTTCGGTGACACTTTAATGGCAGCCACTTCTGCCCGCTTGTTCGCCAGGATATAGACGAAACAGCCAAAATACAGCGCAATCACCAGGGCACCAACCCACTGAATCCGCAAGAAATCCAGCTGGAACAGCATGGTCAGACCAACCATCGCCAGGAAATTGAACACCACATAGTTCACCCGCCCGAGGCGCTGGGCAGTGAGATTGAGGTTGTCGGTATAGAGCCGGATCAATGAATCCAGCGAGTTCACCACCATCAAAACACCCACCGAAATCATGGCGATATTGGTGAACGCCGCAATCTGCAGGCCTTCCGCGTGGTAGTGGTAAAGCACGGTAAACCAGACACCAATGGCGATGGACGGTACCACCAGCATGGCAATCAACAGCTGCCAGGTGCGGATACCGCTCACGAAACGGGCGGTGAACTGGCCGATCATGATGCTTCAGGCAAACCACCAAAATAGGTAGAACTCGTGGTAGTCATTGATCGGCAGGGCAAACTGGTGGATGTTGGCGAAGTACTCGCCGATCAATCCGGCGGTGCCGAAGAAATCTGCCGGTGAGCCCGCACCCATAACGAACGCCCGGAACCACATGCCCACGATCAGGGCAATAAACAACAGGCTCGAGCCCAGACTGAGGATGCGCACATATTTGATCTTGGAGCTGGAATAGACCGCCAGCGCAATCGAGGCAAATACAATGAAGTAGAACGCTGGTACCACCGATTCGCCATCACCGAGCATGGGCAGGTACCAGGGCAGATTCACCAGCAGCAGATAGGCGGTAAACGCACAGGTGCCGATGATCACCACGTTGTTTACGACCTTCTCCAACGGAATCTCAAAGAACTGCACCCGCGGCTCAATGATCGCGAAGTAAAAACAGGTCAGGAAATAGAAGCCCCAGATCAGGAACGCCCAGAACCCGAATTCGATAGCCAGCGGATTGGCAAAGCCGTACTCCGGGCTTGCCGACAGATCGCCATAGCCACCGAACTCGGTCAGCGGGAACATGATCAGCCCCACATCCAGACCGGAGGTGAACAGAATGGCGATAAAGGTGAAGGTTCGTACCGGCGTTACGCCGATGCACTGGATGTCCCACCATTTGTACAGGATCAGCACAATGGCGGCGAAGGTGAAGATCAGACCTGCGGATAACCAGAGTGTCATAACGTCCTCCGGTTACTTTCTTTCTTTTTGATAAACAGCATGGGTGTTCCTCCTCTACTTGGTTCGAATCGGACACAAACCCAGGACTTGCCTATCGGGCGCCCGAAAACGGCAGAACACCGTCGCGCTGATAGGGAAATCCTGAGGGCTTGCAAAACCCCGGGCGCGTTGCACGCCCGGGTGGGATGACGACGCGCTATGCGAGCGCGCGCTTTGCCTGTCCCGGTCGCTGACGTGTCTGCCACTGGTCGTCCATCACCACAGGCGCGTCAGAAGGTTGCAGGGGCTCCCTGCCCCGGATCAGATCGGCTGCCCGCTCGGCCAACATGATGGTGGGCGAATTCAGGTTGCCATTGGGTATGGTCGGGAAGATGGACGAATCCACCACCCTGAGATTCCGGATACCGTGAACCCGCGTCTCCGGGTCCACCACCGCCAGCTCGTCGGTGCCCATCTTGCAGGAGAAGGACGGGTGGTAGGCGCTCTCCACCGCCTGGCGGACAAACGCATCAATTTCCTCGTCGGTCTGGACCTCGGCACCGGGCTGGATCTCCGCTCCCCGGTACTCGTCCATGGCCGGCTGGTTGATGATTTCCCGGGTCAGGCGCACACAGTCCCGGAAGCCCTCCCGGTCTGCCTCGTGCTGCAGATAATTGAAGCGGATGGTCGGTGCCTGTTTCGGGTCGGCCGATTGCACATGCACAAAGCCCCGACTTTTCGGCTTGTTGTGACCAATGTGCAGCTGGAATCCGTCTCCGTTGAAGGCTTCTTTACCGTCATAGCGCATGGCTGCCGGTAAGAAGTGATATTGCAGGTCGGGCCACTCGACGCCGGCCTTGGACCGGATGAAGCCACAGGACTCGAAGTGATTGGTGGCGCCCAGACCATCCTTGCGGAGAATCCAGCGAACACCGATCTTCAGCTTGTTCCACCAGTCTAGCTTGCCGTTGAGCGACACCGGCTGTTTGCAGCGATACTGAAAGTAGAACTCCAGGTGGTCCTGCAGGTTCTCACCAACGCCGGGTAGCTCGTGCTTTACCTCGATACCAGCCTTCTCCAGTACCTCACGCTTGCCAATTCCGGACAGCTGAAGCAGGTGGGGCGAACCGATAGAGCCCGCTGACAGGATGACTTCCTCGGCGGCTTTCGCCTCGTGCACCTTGCCGCCCTGCTCGTAACGGACACCGGTGGCGGTTTTGCCATCGAGCAACACCTTGTGCACCAACGCATGGGTGACCACAGTCAGGTTATCGCGCTCCATGGCCGGGCGCAGATAGGCGTTCGCAGTGGACCAGCGACGACCGTTCTTCACGGTCATGTGCATGGCGCCGAAGCCTTCCTGCTGCGTACCGTTGTAATCATCGGTCTCGAAGTAACCGGCATCGGAACCCGCCCTGATAAAGGCCTTGTAGAGCGGATTCTGCATGTTATTGCCGTTATTCACACCGAGCGGGCCCTTATCGCCCCGGTAGTCGTTGCCGCCAAAGGCCCAGGTTTCGGCCTTCCTGAAATACGGCAGGACGTTGCGGTAATGCCAGCCAGTAGCGCCCTCGGAATCCCATTCGTCAAAATCCCGGGCGTGGCCACGGACATAGACCATGCCATTGATGGAGGAAGCCCCCCCAGCACCTTGCCCCGTGGGCAGTGCATGCGACGGTTGTCCAGGAAGGGCTCCGGCTCGGTCTCGAACTGCCAGGCGTATTTCTTGGTGTTCATGGGAATGGAAAGGGCGGTGGGCATCTGGATGAAGATGCTCTTGTCGCTGCCGCCGGTTTCCAGCAGCAGCACCCGGTGGCGCGCGTCCTCGGTCAGGCGGTTGGCCAGTACACAACCGGCGGAACCCGCACCCACAATGATGTAGTCGTATCGATTTTCTGTCATACGCGTTCTCCTGTGTGGCCTGCGACTAAAAGGGTGCGTCCAAATCTTCCATGCCCACATACACCGATTTGATCTGGGTGTAGTGCGCAATGGTTTCGCGCCCGTTCTCGCGGCCGATGCCGGAGAGTTTGTAGCCGCCCACCGGCATTTCCGCCGGGGAGGCGCCGTAGCTGTTGATCCAGCAGATGCCGGCCTGAATCTGGTGAATGACCCGGTGCGCCCGACGGATATCGTTGGTGAATACGCCAGCGGCCAGCCCCGTATCCGTGTTATTCGCGCGGGCAATTACCTCGTCCTCATCGCGGAAAGTGAGAACCGACATCACCGGCCCGAAAATCTCTTCCTTTACGATGGTCATATCATCGGTGCAGTCGGTGAAAATGGTGGGTTCCACAAAATAGCCGCCTTTGGAATCCTCCGGCTCGAAGGCCCGACCGCCGTGGCTGAGAGTAGCGCCCTCGGACAGGCCTTTGGCGATGTAATCGAGCACCAGATCCCGGTGTTTTGCGGAGATGAGCGCGCCGAAATTGGTGTCCGGATTCATCGGGTCGCCAGGCTTGATATTGTTGCGGGTGCGTTCCAGCAGACGTTCGATAAAGCGCGGGTACAGATCTTCATGAACAAACACCCGGGTGCCGTTGGTGCAGATCTCACCTTGGGTGTAGAAGTTGCCGACCATGGCGGCGGAAATGGCGTTCTCGAGATCCGCATCGTCAAAGATGATCAGCGGTGACTTCCCGCCCAGCTCCATGGTGACGTCCTTCAGGGTGGAGGATGCCGCTGCCATCACCTTCTTGCCGGTGGCCACTTCTCCCGTGAAGGAGACCTTGGCAATCTCCGGGTGGTGGGTCAGCCACTGGCCAACTTCGGCGGCGCCCTGCACCACGTTGAACACGCCCGCCGGCACGCCCGCTTCGGTAAAGATTTCCGCCAGCTTCACCGCACCCATGGGGGTTTCCTCGGATGGCTTGAAGATCATGGCGTTACCGCAGGCCAGGGCCGGCGCGGATTTCCAGCAGGCGATCTGGATCGGGTAGTTCCAGGCGCCAATGCCGGCACAGATGCCCAGGGGCTCCCGGCGGGTGTAGTAAAAATCACCGCCCAGGTCCTGTTGGTTACCTTCGATGGAGGGTGCCAGGCCGGCAAAGAACTCAACCGCATCGGCACCGGTGACCACATCCACGGCTTCTGCTTCCTGCCAGGGCTTGCCAGTATCGCGCACCTCTGCGGCAGCCAATTCATCATTACGCTCTCTCAGAAGCGCAACCGCCCGAAGCAGAATCCGGCTGCGCTCGATGGCAGTCATGGCAGACCACTCGGAAAAACCGGCGCGGGCACTTTCAATGGCGGCCTGCTGCACGGATTCATCCGCCACTTCCACTTCGTAGATAACCTGACCCGTGGCCGGGTTCACCACAGGGAAGGTTTCGCCGGTGCTGTTGGCCAGGAAACGGCCATGGACGAAATTCTGAACAACAGGAAGAGATGCAGACATAGTCGGTAATTAACCTCAGTTCGGTGTCTTCAGGCCTTGTGGGCCGTTCGAATCAATCCCGGCTCAGGCGGTTGCCTGCGCCAGTGTCTCGTGGACAAATTTCTTGCAGAGCCGCTCACCGGCTTCAAAACTCTCTGCCGGGTCCAGGCTCAGGGCACTGCGCAACCAGAACCCATCGATCATTGCCGCGGTTTGCCGGGCGGCCTCGGTCGCCGCAGCCGGTTCAAGCACCTGTGCGAAGGAATATCGCAGGTTGCTGTACAGCCGGGCGTTGTTGATCTTCTGCAGCCGCTTGAGCCCCGGCTCATGCATCGACCGGGCCCAGAAGCTCAGCCAGGTCTTGGCCGCCAGCGCCGAGCGCTGAAACTCGGAAAAGTTCGACTCGATGATGCAATTGAGCCGCTGTTCCGGGGAGCGGTCGGTCTTGGCCATGCGCTCCCGCAGTTCCTTGCCCAGTTGATCGAGCAGATAACGCAGGGCCGCCTCAATCAGACCCTGCTTGCCGCCGAAATAATGGCTGATAATCCCGGAGGACATGCCCGCCCGTTTGCTGATGCTCACAATGGTGGTGTTCTGCATGCCCAGCTCGGCAATCGAATGCATGGTGGCTTCAATCAGCTGCTGCTTGCGTGTGTCTTTGACCCCAACTTTTGGCATGGCGGCTTCGGTTACTCGTCTTGTTTCCGGTGTTGAAAAGCAGCACCAATCAGCCCTGCTTTTTATTAATTGAACGTTCAATTAATAAAAATCTTACAGAAGCGAGGCGGGGAATTCAAACCTGATCAGAAAGCAGGGAAGCCTCGCGCCACTCTGATATGGCGCGGTTGTGACGGCAGGAAGGGCAAGCAAATATCAGCTATGGCGACGGTAATCCGGGTCTGTCCAGCACACAGGAAGCGCTTCACCGGAGGGAAATGCGAGTTCGGCTTTTTTAAACAATTCAGGATCCTGCGCCTCCTCTCCGTAATGGAGGCTGCCTCGCACCTGCTGGCTATGGGGATCAAACAGCGCCTGTGTATCCAGAACTTCGATCAGGTGCCCGGTTGCTTTTTCAGCGACGAACATAGAGGCCTCCTTGGGAATGAATGTCTCCTTTCAACGTAGCAGATGGGCCGCTATCGAGACAGGTGCTTGAGGGCTACGGGGAGCACAAAAGGACGGGTGGGCAAGGCGGAGAATCTGCAGATATGAGACATTTCGCTACATTAAATATTGGTTCTCGGCTTTTCCGGTGAAGAAAGGCTGTTAAGCTGATGATCAGGAAAATAAAAAAGCCTGATGGCGATATAACGGGGTCTACTGTTGGTGATCCTCAGCACTGCTCTGCGTATCTTTTTACTGAGTCTGGCGACTTTCACGTCGCAGTTTGCGCATGCGAATAGCGCCCCGGTCACACTTGCCTCAGAAAAACCGATTGAAAGCCATTTCCAGTACTGGGAAGACGCCAGCGCCGAAGCGGAACTGGCCGATGTTCGCGCCCTTCCCGATCGCGCCTGGCAGACCAATCCATCGGGTAAGGCCACCTTCGGGATTACCGATTCCGCCTACTGGCTGCGGGTTGAGGTGCAAAACCAGACCGGCCGCGACCAGCTTCTGATTGCAGAGCTGGGCTATTCCCAGCTTGATGACGTGGTGTTTCACGAGCTCTCCGGCGGCACCCTGCTCCGAGAATTCGCCACCGGGGACACCCGCTCTTTCTACCCCAGGGATGTCGACCATCCCAACATGCTATATCGATTCCATGTAGCCCCGGACGCCTCGAAAACGCTTTATATCCGGGTCGCCACCCAGGGCACGATGGTGGTGCCGCTGCAGATCTGGCAGCAGAATGATTTTTACGAAGCCGCTGCCAACGAGCAGAAACTGCACTTTTTCTACTACGGCAGTCTGGCAGTGATCATCCTGATCAACCTGGCCGTGTTCCTGACCCTGCGAGAAAAGCTGTACCTGTTCTACGCCCTGGCCATTTCCGGCTACTTCCTGTTCTTCGCCGCTGTGCGCGGCTATACACTTCAGCACATCTACCCGGGCGCACCGTTTCTTCACACGCATGTGCTTCTGCTGTCGATGCCATTCCTGGCGATGTTCTCGATACTGTTCTGCATGGAGTTCCTCCAGGTGCGCTCTAACAGCCCCAGGCTGTACCGGGCCCTGCAGGCGATGCTCTTGTTTGAGATGCTGTTTTTCCTGTCTGCGCCGCTGCTGGATTACGACACCGGTATCCGGGTGGCGGCCGTTTCCGCGTTCGCATTCTTCTCGCTGCTCCTGGTGGCCGGCCCTGTGGCCTGGGCTGCCGGTGTCAGGGCCGGGGTGTTCTTCACGATCGCCTGGACACCTCTTACGATAGGGGTCTCGGCAACGGCGGGGCGGGCCCTGGGCCTGTTGCCAGAGAATTTCTTTACCGAGTACGCCATGCAGATCGGCTCCGGGCTCGAGGCTTTCATTCTCACGCTTGCCCTCGCCGACCGCCTGTACCGGGAACGGGAACAGAAAATCCAGGCTCAGGCCGATATCCTCAAACAACAGAAGGCCCGCAACGAAGCCCAGACCCAGTTGAATGAAGCACTGACCCACGATCCGGTGACCGGGCTACCAAACCGGAACCGGTTCGAATGGATGGTGGATGAGCAATTGCGGGAAAACCCCAACGGGCGCTTCATGGTGGGCGTTACCCGGATAACGCAGCTCAAGGAAATCAGCCGGACCCTGGGCCTCGACCGTAGCGAACGTTTGCTCAAGGCCATGGCAGAGCATATGACCCGTTTGGCCTCAGGCCTGCCCATGGTTCATCACACCGTCGATGCGCGTGGGAACGATGAGCGGGTATATCAGCTGTCTGGCGACAGTTTTGGTTTGTTGGTGAACGTCAGTAAAACGGCAGACGACTTCCAGTCGCTGGATAACGCACTCAAACAACTGGCGGAACCCGTGTTGCTGGATAACATTGCCATAGAGCCCAATCCCCGGTTTGGTGCCGCCAGCTATCCGGAACATGGCAAGAAAGCCGCTCTGCTGATCCGCAATGCCCATGTCGGCATGGAAATGGCGCCTCATGGCCCGTATCAAACCGGCCTGTATTCCCGCAAGGATGACATCTATGACGAAAGCCGGCTGACGTTGATGTCCGACCTCCGGGAGGCACTGCACCACAATCAGACCGAGCTCTACTATCAGCCTAAAATCAGCCTGGCGACAGGTAAAGTGGTGGGTGTGGAAGCCCTGATCCGCTGGCATCACCCGGACCGGGGCTGGGTGCCGCCGATTGAGTTTGTTCCGATGGCGGAGAAAACCGGAGTGATCAAACATCTGACCCGATGGGTGGTGGACCAGGCTCTGAACGATCTGAAGGAACTCCATGCCCTCGATCCGTCTCTGACCGTTTCTGTGAATATCTCTGCCCGGGATCTGAGCTCTCCGGAACTGGTGGGGCTGTTCGAAACCCGGAC
Organism: Marinobacter sp. L-80; assembly: GCF_056859395.1. NCBI lineage: Bacteria > Pseudomonadati > Pseudomonadota > Gammaproteobacteria > Pseudomonadales > Marinobacteraceae > Marinobacter > Marinobacter sp. L-80. The sequence continues at coordinate 4,445 of NZ_JBSXOI010000036.1, read as the reverse complement.
AAAGCGCAATCAGCTGAATCCGGAACAGGTCATCATTGAGCTGACCGAAACCGCTGCCATGGACGATCCCCACAGGGGCCTGAACGCCCTGAACGAATTAACGGCTATCGGGCTGAAGCTGTCGATTGACGACTTTGGCGCCGGCTACTCCTCGCTTTCCTATCTCAAGAAACTACCGGCCAGCGAAATCAAACTGGACCGCGCTCTGTTACAGGACATCGAATCCAGCGAGGGCGCGCGGATGATTGTCGAAACCGCCATCAGGATGGGCCAGGGCCTGGGCTATCAGGTGGTGGCCGAGGGTGTCGAAACCGAAAAGTCGGCCCGCCTTCTCAACCAGTTGGGAGCGGAAATGCTCCAGGGCTACTGGATCTGCTCGCCGAAGCCGCTCCACGAGCTACAGGCCTGGCTGGAGGTTGAAAGGAAGGCTTCTAGCCTGGAACGGCTCCTTTAGTTGGTTTGCTCACGCGCACTGCCGCTGAATTGCTGCTCATATCCAGCGGCGAACCTTGGCACAGTAGGTCGTATAGGTGGCACCGAATTTGTCCCGCATGAACCGCTCCTCCGGAACAATCTGGAAATGGTTCATGTAGAGGACAAATGCCGGTAGAAAAAGCAGGGCCGGCAGATTGCCAAGCCACAGCCCCCAGGCGCAGAGAACCAGCAGGAATCCGAGGTACATCGGGTTTCTGCTGTACCGATAGACACCAGAAACCACGAGACTTTCCGACTGCCCGGGAACCCTGGGATCTACCGTTGTGCCCACCTTTCTGAACGCCAAGACACCAAGAACCGCGATCGCCATACCCGTCAGTGCAACGCCAGACGCCAACCAGCCTGCTGCTGGAATGGCGATTGCCAAGTCAGGTGCAATGCGGGACAGAGCCCACATCCCAACCGCCACAATAGCGACAAGAACCACCGGTGGTATTTTCAGCTCAAGTGCTGTCACAAGCCATTACTCCTCTGCTGACCGGAGCGCCCGGCCAAGAGCGGTATAATAATCGTAAAAAGCGTTGTTGACGCGTTCGCGTTCCGCGCCCACCGGGTACAGACCCAGTTTTGCCTCTTCAGATTCCCGGGTTCCGCTCACCAGAAAGGCGTTCTTCACGTTTGCATCCTGCACAAACGCTTCAAACGCCCGGGCGCAAAGCTCTTCAGGCAAGCTGAAATATTGAATCCCTGCCGCTTTGTCCGCCCTCACCGAGCACCGGAAGAGCTCGCTGGGCTCTGCGCCTTTTTCGTCCAGCAGAATCGCCTTGAAGCAGGCCTGCAGTCGATCGTTCAGCGGATGCCGCACAGCGTCGTCACGGCCAAGCCAGAGCTTCGAAGCAAACTGGCCTCTGTGGGCCTCGCCGAAAAGTTTCTCGCCGATGTAATGATCAAAGGCGTGAAACCACTCGTGGGCGATGCTGCCGGGCCCGGCATTTTTGGCCAGTGAGAAGCTGCGCGTGGCCGGCGTGTAGTGGGCCGACACACCCGGTCGGCCGCCAATGCCATATTGAAGAGCCAGGGTGCCACGCAGGGAAACCAGAGACTCGGTGCCGCCAAGAATGGTCATCAGGTCGCACAGGGCATCGTAGAACAGCGACGCACTGCGCTGTTTTTCCGGCTCGGTGACCCAGCGGCCAAGCTCGATGGAACGGAACTGGAAACGACGGCGGACGTCGAGAAAGGTAACCGGCGCTCCGGCTCGATGGTCCGGGCCCCGACGGTAAAAGGTTTTAGCCATGGGCTATTGTACGATGAAATTCCGGCCTGTCTTTCAGGCACCGAGAGAAACAGTATTTGGCGGGATTGACCGGTTTTATGTGAATTATGACCGTCTGATTTTCCGCCGGCTTGTGCCACACTGCCAGTACCAATAACGACAATATCCGGACCGAGTGTTTGCCATGACCGACACCCAGACCCATTACCGCACCTGTAACATCTGTGAAGCCATGTGTGGCCTCGAAATCCAGCATCGGGGTAGCGAGATCCTGTCCATCAAGGGCGACAGCAACGACCCGTTCAGCCACGGCCATATCTGCCCGAAAGCCGTTGCACTGCAGGATTTCTACAATGACAAGGACCGCCTGAAAGCACCTATGAAGCGCACCGCGGACGGCTGGCAGGAGATCAGCTGGGAAGCTGCCTTCGAGGAAATCGCCTCGCGGTTTCGCGGCATCCAGCAGGAACACGGGCAGGATGCGGTCGGGGTTTATCTGGGTAATCCAAACGCCCATAACTTCGGCAACGCCATCATGCTGCCGCGGTTCTTCAAGGCGCTGGGCACCAATAACCGCTACAGCTCCGCATCGGCGGACCAGTTACCACACCACGTGGCCTCCAATTACATGCTGGGTGCCGGCATGCTGATTCCGGTGCCGGACATCGACCATACGGATTTCATGCTGATCATTGGTGCCAACCCGATTGTTTCCAACGGCAGCCTGATGACCGCCCCCGGCGTCGGCAAACGCCTGAAGGCCATCCAGCAACGTGGCGGCAAGGTGGTGGTGGTTGATCCACGGCGCACCGAGACTGCGAGAAAGGCCGACCAGCACCTGTTTATCCGCCCGGAAACCGATGCCCTGTTCATGCTGGCCATGGTTCACACCCTGTTTGAGGAACAATTGGTTACCCTTGGTCATCTGGAAGACCGGATCGACGGGCTGGAGCAACTGGCCGAGGCCGTAAAACCCTATAGCCCGGAAAACGTGGCGGCAGCCTGTGGTATGACCGCGGAGGCCATCCGCGAGCTGGCCCGGGAGATGGCAGCTGCGAAGAGCGCCGTTTGCTACAGCCGCATGGGCGCCTCGACGCAGTCGTTCGGCGGCCTCTGCCAGTGGCTCAACAATGTATTGAACATTCTCACCGGCAACTTCGATAGCCGCGGTGGCGCCATGTTCCCCCAGCCGGCCTTTGATCTTGTCAGGGACAAAAAGGGCAAGCCGAGTTCCTATGGCCGTTACGAGTCCCGGGTACGAAAGCTGCCCTACTTCAACAACGAATTCCCCGTGGCCACCCTGGCCGATGAGATTCTGACCCCGGGCGAGGGCCAGATTCGCGCGATGATCACCATCGCCGGTAATCCGGTGCTTTCGGCGCCCGGCGGAGCCCGACTGGAAGACGCTTTCGATACCCTGGATTTCATGGTGTCGGTGGATATCTACCTGAACGAAACCACCCGGCACGCCGACATCATCCTGCCGGCCACGACCGGGCTGGAAGTGCCGCACTTCGATGTGTTCTTCAACTCTTTCGCCGTTCGCAATACCGCGAAATTCTCGGAACCGATGTTCGAAAAAGCGCCAAACCAGAAACACGACTGGGAGATTCTGCGGGATCTGGCCCTGCAGTTAACCGGCCTGGAAGACGATGGCGTAACGCCGGAGGCCATGCTGGATCTGGGCCTGAAACACGGCGCCTACGGAAAGGAAGGCATGAGCCTCGAGACCCTGAAAGCCTACCCCCATGGCGTGGATCTGGGACCGCTGCAGCCCTGCCTGGCGCAGCGCATCCAGACCGAAGACGGCAAGATCCGGGTGGCTCCGCAGCTGTATCTGGACGATCTGAAACGCCTGGATGCCTCAGGCCTGTTGCAGGCAGATGAGACCAGCGACTATCCGTTCACGCTGGTCAGCCGCCGCCTGCCCCGCAGCCACAATACCTGGACCCAGAACTCCCACCGGCTGGTAAAAGGCAAGAACCCGTGCACTTTGCAGATGAACGCGTCAGATGCCCTCAAAATCGGGCTTGAAGACGGACAACTGGCCACGGTTACGTCGGCTTCCGGAAGCATCAACCTGCCAGTAGAAATCGACGACGATATGTTCGAGGGTGTGATCAGCATGCCCCAGGGCTGGGGCCATAACCGGCCGGACACCGCCATGTCGATCGCCGAGGGACAACCCGGCGTGAGCATGAACGACGTCACCGATTCCGGGCGCATTGACGCGTTGACGGGCAATGCGGCGTTCAACGGTACGAGGGTAGCCGTACGCGCAGCCTGATGTGAGATATGGCATGGAGAAGGTTGCGCGTCTTGCTGAACGGGGGAAGGCTGTCAGTCAGTCCTGGTTGGGACTACGGGACAGATTGGCACGCAAGTAATCGTCACTGACTTCCAATTCATAGACAGTTTTCGATTGAACCAGGCAGTCGAGCATTTGTTTACGTGCCCTATGATATTTTTCATCGATTACGTGACGATCTTTCTGCCACGTTTCCCGATCAGGCCACTGAGCATAACCAACCAGGATATTCGGCTTGTCTGAAGTGTGGAGTCTTGAACCAAAACTGCCACAGTGCTGATAGATACCTGAATCCGTGACTTCACACGGTCTAATTTAATCCCCAGACCTGCAACCGCAAGGCCTGAGGCGATATAATCGCACCTGACATCCATTCACCCAGTCAGTGCACCGGCCCATGCGTACCTTCACCCTCCAGCAATCAAA
>NZ_JBSXOI010000035.1:0-55583 GCF_056859395.1 Marinobacter sp. L-80 | reverse complement strand
GCCACTCGTTCAGGCTCGGGGGAAGAAGCAGTTCCTGGCCAGGCGAATACGGGCGGAAAGTGGTTCCCATCAGATTCTCCGGTGCTGAAGAATTTTTACGCATTATGCCAGAAGGTGTCTCCTGCCGCGCAGACTCCTAGGATTTTCTCCAAACCAACAACCGATTATTAGCCGGCATCCCGAAATCCTTTTCAAGCTTCAGCCCGGTTGCTTCACCAAGAGCCTCGAGATCCTCCATATCCCGAATTCCCATATGCGGCGCCTGTGTTCTCAGCGACAGGTCGAACCGTACATTGTTTTCACTGGTGTGCCGACCGCCATAGCTGAAAGGCCCATAGAGGCAGAAGATTGCGCCCTTGGGTAGTGCCTCCGCCAGGCCGCGAAACATCGCCTGCACTTCTTCCCAGGCCATGATATGCGCCGTATTGGCGGAGAACGCGCCGTCGATGGCGGGCAGGCTGGACCAATCTCCGTTCAATACCTCCAGGGCAATGGGCGGGTTGATATTTGTAAGGTGGGCATCGTCGATCCACGCCCGGGAAAGCTGGGCGTTCTGAGGGTGATCGGTGGGCTGCCAAACCACGTGGGGTAGGTGAGCGGCAAAGTGAACGGCGTGCTGGCCAGTGCCCGTGCCGATTTCCAGAATGGTGCCCGACTGTTTGAAAAGCTCGACAAGTTTTTCCAGAATCGGCGCTTTGTTATTCTCGCAGGCTTGAGAAAACGGCTTGTCTTTTTGCATGCTCCGACCTTTCGACAGGGGGTAGTTTATGGCGGTTTCAATACGCCGGCTCAGCGGTGACCAGATTAAACCATACCTGGATGATCTCGCGCGCCTGAGGATCGAGGTGTTTCGCCATTTTCCCTACCTGTACGACGGTGATATGAACTACGAGCGCAAGTACCTCGATACCTACGCCCGCTCGCCAGAGAGTCTCTTCGTGCTGGCCCTGGATGGCGAATCGGTTGTTGGCGCCGCCACGGGCATCCCGATGGACCACGAAACGGACGAGTTCAAAGGGCCGTTCATCGAGCAGGGTTATGAGCCAGACAAGATCTTCTATTTCGGTGAGTCGGTGCTGCTGCCGAATTACCGGGGGCAGGGCATCGGGGTGGCCTTCTTCGACCACCGGGAAGGCCATGCCCGGGAACAGGGCCGTTTCACGCACTGCTGTTTCTGCGCGGTCGAGTGGCCTCAAGATCATCCCCTGAGACCCGCCGATTATCAGCCGCTGGACTCATTCTGGCACAACCGCGGCTACCGAAAGGTACCGGAGCTGACCACCACCTATGCATGGAAAGATGTGGGCCAGGCGGCGGAAACCGCCAAGCCCATGACGTTCTGGCTGAGGCGTATTGCCTAACGAACGCTGAAGTTGCTGAATTCCCCGGTTGGCGATTCCGGCGCAATATCCACCGCATCCACACGCGCATCCGGTGGGCCTTCGGCGCACCAGGTTCTGAGTTCGTCCAGGCGTTCCTCCGGGCCTTCGGCCACAATCTCAACTCGTCCATCGGGCAGATTGCGAGCGAACCCCGTCAAACCCAGGGAAGAGGCCTTCTGTTCCGTGGAGGCGCGATAGTAGACCCCCTGTACGCGGCCGGATATCAGAAGTTGCCAGCGTTTGGTATCCATGGTTTGCTCCCGCTCGTTCTGTCGTGTCAGGCTTTATTTCAATCTACCGGTTCGGGCACGACCACTTCAAGGAGAGAGAACGCCGATGGCCTCCACCCACCTGAAACACAATGCAACTGGTTATGCCGATGCCCTGGCCTGCGAGGCGGAGGGATTGGAGCGCCTTGCAGGCGCGCTTGATGAGGCCGGGGTGACCGACGTCGGTGTGCCGCACGTTTATCGGGTGAACGAAACCGAACTCGAAATCACCGCCATCCGGTCTTCCGGTGGCTCAGATCGGGCGCGGGAGGTGCTGGGTGAAGGGCTGGGCAGAATGCATGCCCTGCGGCAGGAGGCGTACGGCTGGGGCAGGGACAATTACATTGGCCTGGCACCGCAACCCAATCGCTGGTGCGACAACTGGGGTGAGTTTTTTGTCCACGACCGCCTTGGCTACCAGGTCTCACGTATTCGTGACGCCAGCCAGAGGACTCGCTTCGAACAGGTATTGGACCAGCACGGGGGCTTCCTGATGGACTGGCTGAACGCCCACTGTGAGCACCCGAGCCTGCTCCATGGTGATCTCTGGAATGGTAACGTGCTCTATGGCTCTGACCGCCCCTGGCTGATTGATCCTGCCGTCTACTGCGGTGATCGTGAAGCGGATATCGCCATGACACAGATGTTTGGTGGTTTCGGCGAAGCATTCTACCGGGCCTACGACGCGTGTTACCCAAGAACATCGGTTTATGGCATCAAACGTGAGATCTACAACCTCTACCATTACCTGAACCACTACAACCTGTTTGGAGGTGGTTACCTGGAGGGTTGCCAGGTGGGTTTTGCCGCGATTGAAGCAATAGGCCGTGGCAGGGCCTAGATCAGGCCGGTACTGCGAAGCACGAAGACTCCCAGAGTGACAGTGATGCTTGCCAGAAGGGTCGTCAGGGCGATGATATTGGCAGCCAACCGGTCATTACCGCCCAGCGCCTTCACCATTACGAAACTGGCGGCCGCCGTCGGGCTGGCGAAGAACAGGAACATCAGGCCCAGCTCCGAACCCCGAAAACCGGCCAGCCACGCTGCGGCGGTGCAAAGCGCCGGCAGTATCACCATCTTGAACAGGCTGGAACCCAAGGCCGTTTTGCTGTCACTCCGGATGGCGCTCAGGGATACGGTGGCGCCGATGCAAAGCAGCGCCAGGGGCAGGGTGAGTGAGGCAAAGTAATCGCCGCTGGTCATGACCCAGCCCGGCAGTGAGATATCCAGGGCAGCGAAGGGAATCGCCACGAAGACTGCCAGGATGAGCGGGTTGCGGATGATGTCATGGAAGATCTTCGTCCAGTCCGTTGTTTGCCCCGGTTGGTAGGCCACCAGCACGATCACCGAAAGGATGTTGTAGGAGATGATCACCAGGCCAAGCAGGATGCCACCTGCCGACAGGCCGAAGTCTCCGTAGAGATTGGCGGCAAGCGCCAGGCCGACGATTCCGCAGTTACCCCGAAACGCGCCCTGCACGTAAACGCCACGATTCTCCCGAACCACACGCCAGCGGGCCCAGAGCCAGGTGATGGCGAAACTCCCCAGAGTCGCGACCAGGTAGAAGACCAAAAGGCCGGGATTGAACGCGGTATCCAGATTGGCCCGGATGATGCTCAAAAATACCAGGGTCGGCAGGGTGGCCTTGAACACCAGCGCCGAAGCAGTATTCACAAACGCATTGTCGATCCAGCCGATCCGGCGAAGTCCCAGGCCGATAAAGACCATGGCAAACACGGGCAGTGTCGTTTCCATGGTTTGCAGGAACAGATCGATCAGGTTCATCAAGAGTGGCCGTCGGGTCGAGGAGAGTGACTGGGTTCACCTGAATTATAAGCGGGGAGAAAGCTAGGATGCTATGGGAATACCACGAAGGTATGGGGCGGAGAGGGGGAGTGCCGTAAAAAAAACAGGGCCCCGAGGGGCCCTGATCACTTTCAGGCTTTCAGTTGGTCGCCAACGGGCAGGCGCCGGATGCGTTTGCCGGTTGCGGCATAGATCGCATTGCACAATGCCGGCGCTACCGGAGGCAGGCCTGGCTCACCAACACCACCCATGGCCTCATCCGGGTTGTCGACCAGGTGAACCCGCAGGGTTTTGGGTGCATCCGGCATGCGCGGGATCAGGTACTTGTCGAAGTTACCCTGCTGCGCCACACCGTCTTCGAATGTCACCTCGCTTTGCAGCGCGATGCCAATGCCCATCACTATGGCGCCTTCCAGCTGGGAGCGAATCCGCTCCGGGTTGGCCTGCGGGCCGCAATCGAAGGCAATGTCTGCCCGATGGATGGTGAGCTCGCCCTGATCATCGACTTCCACATCAAAGACAATCGCGGTGTACGATACGAAGCTGTGGTGGAAGGCGAGGCCCAACCCTCGATTCTTGCCGGTGGATTTACCCCAGTCTGCCTCCCTGGTTACCCGCTCGATTACGTTACGCATGCGCCCGATGTCGATAGGGTAGAGATCCGGGTCTTCGCCATAATTCCAGCCATCGCCCACGGTGAGATTGTGGATCTCCCGGTCCGGGCCGAGCAGGTCCAGCACGTAGTCGCGATGGTCCTTGCCGGCGGCTACAGCCATCTCATGGGCAAAGCTCTGGATCGCCCAGGCATGGGGCAGGTTGTAGACCGAGCGGAACCAGCCGATTCGCACATGGGCGGGCGCAGGTGGATTCTCCAGCCTCAGGGCCGGCACCGAGAACGGCATGGTGTTGAAACCCATGCCCAGTTCGAATTCGCCCTTGTGTTTCGGGTCGGGCGCAAACAGCGAGCCAATACTGGGAGAGAGGGTCCGGTGCAGCCAGCCGGTGGCCTGCCCGTTGTTGTCCAGTCCCGCTTCGAGATAATCCACAGACACGGCGTGATAGTAGGCGTGGTGAATATCATCTTCCCGTGACCACTGCAGCCGGACCGGCCGACCTTTGAAGGCCTCGGCGATACTGGCCGCTTCAATGGCAAAATCCGGTTTGGACTTGCGACCAAAGCCACCGCCAAGCAGGGTAACGTGAACGGTCACGTTCTTCGCATCCAGGCCCAGTCGCCCGGCCACGGTATCGCGGGTCGCCTGCGGATTCTGAACGGGCGCCCATACCTCTGCCTTGCCGTCCTTGATCCGCACGGTCGCCACCGGGGGCTCCATGGGAGCCTGGGCCATGTGGGGCATGTAGTAGGTGGCGGAGACCCGCTCGCTAGCGTTTTCCAGAGCTGTGTCCAGATCGCCATGCTGACGGACGACCTTGCCAGGTTGCTGCGCCGCTTTCTCAAGGGATTCCCTGTAAGTGGCCGACGTATAGCTTGCGTTGTCGCCGGCAGGCTCCAGATTCCAGTCGATCTTCAGAGCCTTGCGACCCTCCATGGCGGCCCAGGTATTCGATGCCACCACGGCAATACCGCCGAGCGGGCTGAAGCCCGCCGGTTGGCCGGTGCCCTCAACCTTGAGTACCTTCTCAACACCGGGCACCTTGAGGGCCTCGGTGTCGTCGAAATCGCCAACAGTAGCCCCGTAAACCGGTGGACGGGCGATCACCGCATAGAGCAGGTCCTCGAAGGGAACATCAGCGCCATACACCGCCTTACCGGTGACAATATCCTCACCGTCGATGGCTTTAGGGTATGCGGACTTCAGCTCGCCGTTAATGAGGCCGGTTTCCTTGCCGACAAATCGCAGCTCATCGTCGCGCTTGAGTACCAGTGCATTGCGCCCGGGAACGTCGAGCTCCCGAGCCTTGGCTGCGAGTTCCCCAAAGCCGAGTTCCTTGCCGGAAGGCGTGTGAACGATGCTGTGTACGCCAGCCTGCACCTCACTAACCGGCACGCCCCACTCATTGGCGGCCGCCTGCTCCAGCATCTGTCTGGCCGCCGCTGCGGCTCGGCGCATGGGCTGGTACCAGTGGCGCATGCTGCGGGAACCGTCGGTGTTCTGGTTGCCGTATTTGTCGTGATCGCCTTCCGCCTGCTCGACCCTTACCTGATCCCAGTCTGCGCCAAGCTCGTCGGCACCGACCATCACCAGGCTGGTCCGGATGCCCTGACCCATTTCGGAGCGGTTGTTCACAATGGTAACCAGGCCATCAGCATCGATATGGATGAACACGTTCGGGTCGTCCACCCATCCGCCGGGCATGGCTCCGGCACCGAATTGAGCCTTTTCATTGCCAGCCAGGGCCACATCCCAACGGGCTGCTAGTACTAGGGCAGAGCCACCCGCCAGGCCCATCAGGAAGCGCCTGCGGCTCACGTTGGCTATCATCAAGTTGTCATCGGCGCTCATGCTTCACCCTCCTTGCCGGAAGCTCGTTCAATCGCCGCCAGAATGCGGTTGTAGGTGCCGCAGCGACAGAGATTCCCTGCCATGGCATCCACAATCTCCCCGGTCTCGGGGTTCGGTGTTCTTTTTAGCAGCGCTGTGGCGTTCATGATCTGGCCACCCTGGCAGTATCCGCACTGGGCCACCCCAAGATCGAGCCAGGCCTGCTGAACTTTGCTACCAACCGGGTCGTCGGCCATGGCTTCAATGGTGGTGATCTCGCCACTGGCCGCAGAGACCGGTGTGACGCAGGAGCGGATTGCCGTTCCGTTGAGATGAACTGTGCAGGCGCCGCACTGGGACATCCCGCATCCGAACTTGGTTCCTTTGAGGCCGACAACGTCGCGGATTACCCAGAGCAGGGGCATGTCGTCGGGGACGTCGAGCTCGTAGCGCTCGCCGTTGATCGTGAGGGTAGCCATAACGTCCTCTCGTTTGTGAGTTTTGCGTCTCCTTCACTGTAGCCCTACGAACTGGCAGAGTAAAAAGAGCAATCTGGATGAAAGGTAATAAAATCGCTTGCACGCTCGCCTCGGGCCTGGGCTATAGTAGGCCCCGGAAACAAGAGAAGAAGAGGATAAGGATGGACGCCGTTAATCCCACCCCCGAACAGCTGCAAAAAGTCCTGGCGGATACCCCGAAAGACCAGCCCGTTGTCATGCTGAATCTGCTGCGCTTCCGTGATCGGGCCAATTACAAGGAAGAGGCGCCGGAGCGAAGCGGCCGCGAAGCCTACAAGCTCTATATGGAGGAGGCGGCCGCCTGCGTAAAATCGGTCGGCGCAGAAGTCATCTGGTCTGGCCGCAGTGTTGGATCGCTGATTGCGCCCCCGGATGAATCCTGGGATCAGGTGCTTCTGGTCAGGTATCCCTCAATCGATGCCTTCATGGCCATGATCGAAAGTCGGGAATACAAAGGCGTGGTCAAACACCGCACCGCTGCCCTTCAGGATTCACGGCTGGTCGCCAACCTTGAAACACGGATGTAATTAAAGCCGGATCAAAGCCCGGCTTGCTGGATGGCCATGTAGCTGATGGTTCCTGCGGCGATAGAGAGCAGGGCATTGCGGCGCCAGAGGTGAATAATCACCACGAGGACGCCGGGAAGCAGGGCTTCGAACCCCATCCATGAGCCGGACCATTCCGCCGAGCGCTGCAGAAATACCGTGGCCAGCAACGCCATCACGGCCGCAGGAAGGTAGCGCCCCAGATGGCGCACCAGCGGATGCTCCGTGTGCCTCTCGAAAAACAGAAAGGGAATCACCCGCGTGGCAAAAGTCGCGACTGCCGCCACCGCAATGAATGCCGCCAGATAGCCGGATTCACCCATGGCTGCTCTCCTCGCCCGGTACCTGCCCGCGATGCTTCCGGTATTCGAACAGCAGGACGGCAGTGACCAGCGCAATGGCACCGATCAACTGATGTGCCGGTGGCAAAATCAGCATTGCGACGCCCGCGGCCGCTGCTCCGAGCCAGATCGGGAAGCCTTCTCCCAGGGCTTTGAATTGCTCCAGAGTCAGAACAATGAACAGAGCCACCAACGCGAACTCAATACCGGTGCTGTCAAAGGCGACATTGTCGCCAAGCAATGCACCGATTGCGCAACCCGCCACCCAGTAACACTGGTTAAAGCCGGTAATTCGGAAATCGACCTCCTGTTCGTGGGCCCGGTCGCTTCCTCGTGGGCGGCTGGTGAGCAGGGAATAGGTTTCATCGGTCAAACCGAAAATCAGATAGAGTTTTCGCCAGCCCGCACCCTTGAACTGGCCCAGCAATGAAAGCCCGTAGAACAGATGGCGGGCGTTCAGAACAAACATCGCAATGAAGACTTCCAGCAGGCCCGCGTTAACGGCCAGAAGGCTGACGGCCAGTATCTGGCCGGCTCCGGCGTAAATCACGATTCCCATCAACGGCGCAGCCCACCAGGCATACTCGAGCTGTGTTGAGAACAGCACACCAAAGGCCATGCCCAGCGGAAGATAGCCGAACAAGATGGGCAGCGTGAGTCTGAAGACGGACTGGTTCATTAGCATCCAAACGGTCAGAAAGCGGCGATGATAGAGAATCGGTGGAATTTTTTGAAGTGGTTAACACCATTAACGAGGGCGAGCGATGAAAAGCTGACGCTAAGGGTGCAATAAAAGTGTCACAAAATCGGCATACCATCCGTGGCATAGCCCGCTGTTGGAGTTGTCATGTTCGGCACAGTAAGAACCCGCATCCTTTTTTTCGCTTTTCTCTCGGTCTTTGCCGTCGCAGGACTTTCCGCTCTGTCCTGGAGCATCATCCTGAAAGCGGAAGACGCCTCCAAAACCCTGATCCAGACCAACCTCAACGAAGCCTGGCTACTGGCGGATCTCGAACAGGACCACAGGCACCTCCAGGATCTTGCGTACAAGATCAAGGCCCAGCTTCTGCTGTGGGATGAAATCGAGAACGAGTTCAGCCGTTTGGAGACCGCTTTGCCGGCACATTGGCAGAGTCTGGAAACGGATCCGGGGTTGAGCGAGTGGGCAGAGGCACATCGTGAGGATTTCGAGCGGGTACTGGCGCTTATCGCCCGGATGAAAGAGGGCATTGCAGAGAAAAGCTATTACCGTGTCGGCCAGGTCGTGGATTTCGATCTGTTCCCGGCCATGGAGCCGATGCTCGAAGCGATTGCTGGTCGCCAGTTTCAAAGCAGGAAGTCTGTATCTGACGGCGCCGACGAGTTGCTGTCGTTTCTGGCTGGCCAGCAGACCTTTGTGATTGCCGGTTCCGTATCCTTTCTGCTTATTGTTATCGCCATGACCTGGTGGTTGAGGCAGTCGGTTATTCTGCGCTTGCAGGGTATGCAAAACGATCTGGTTGCCATGGAAAAGAACGCCGATCTTACACGGGTGCCAGTCCTGAAAGGGCGCGACGAAGTGGCTGGTGTTGCCAATGCACTGGGTGGGTTGGTTTCCCGGTTCGAGCATTTCATCGCAGACATCCGGTCGGCTGCCGGTGGTCTGGATGAGCGTTCCGGCGCCCTGGATAATGGTGCGGAATCCCTCCAGTCCGCCTCCGAGCAAACCCGAAAGCAGATCCACGACGTCAGCCAATCCATGGCCGCCATTGCGGACCAGGCCTCGGCCATCGAGCGAGCCACAGATGAGTCTGCCAGTACTGTGAAATCGGCGGTGGCGGCCAACGAAGAAGTCCAGCATCGACTCACCACCAGCGAGGGCGCCGCGGAACATACGGTGGATGTCATTTCGCGCGTTTCAGGATCCATTCATGCCCTTAACGAATCCACGGGCAAGATTGAGCAGGTCATCGGAGTGATTGCCGATATTGCCGAGCAGACCAACTTGCTGGCACTGAACGCAGCGATCGAAGCGGCTCGAGCAGGGGAGCACGGTCGTGGATTTGCCGTTGTAGCCGATGAGGTTCGGACCCTGTCCCGTCGCACCTCCGACTCTACCCGGGATATCTCCCAGTGGGTGCAGGACCTCGTATCCGGCGTAAGCAGCGTCGATGCGCTTTTGGAGGAAATGCGCGATGCCGGCAGCAGCAACCGCGAGCATTTGGCTGCCCTCAAGGGACACCTTCAATCCCTGCAGGGCCAGTTCGTGGATCTTGAGAACCACAGCGCCGAGATCAGCTCTGCGGTTGCGTTTCAACGGGACGAGATCGGGCGGGTAGGCCGCCGTTCAACAGCGCTGGACGAAAGCGCCGATTTCCTCATTGAAACCGTCGAGCAAACCCGGACCATCAGCGAAGCGCTCAGGCAGGAGTCGGTCTCAATGCGACAATTGATCGCACGTTTCCGAACGGCCGCAGAACCAGCCTGATCAAGGATTGTTTGCCCGGATCCCCCCTCCGGGCTTCTACCTCGCCACCATAACTCGTAACATGGTGGCGTCAAAGGAGGTAGTATGACCGACAGCGCCGAAAACCAGCCCGAGCAAGACCCCAGACAGGAAAAATTCGTTGTCGACAAAGAGTTGCTGACCGAAGACCAGCTCCAGGGCCTGGTGGAAGAGTACTGCACCCGATACCACGGACTGAACGACACCGAGAACCCGATGGGCGAGCAGAGCAGGGTAATGTCTGCGGTGCGCCGGGGCGATCTGGTGGTCTGGTTCGATCCCGTGGAAAACACCGCCGGGCTGGGTGTGCCGGCTTAGGCGTCAGGTGTGTCACGGTATTTGTGTTTGCACCTACCCGGGGCAGGAACTAAACGTTACAATCGCGCTGTTTTCCGAAAGCCGTGTGCGAGGTGAATTTTGATCAGGGTACTGGTTGTAGATGACCATGAGCTGGTGAGGTCCGGTATTACCCGGATGCTGGCTGACAACCCGGACATTGAAGTCATCGGGCAGGCGCCATCCGGAGAGGATGCCATCGATTTCGTCCGCCAGGAGCGTCCGGACATTGTGCTCATGGATATCCGCATGCCGGGTATCGGAGGCCTTGAGGCAACCCGTCGTATCCTCCGCATTGATGATTCCATTCGCGTGATCGTGGTAACCGCCTGCGCGGACGACCCCTATCCGACGCGCGTCATGCAAAGCGGTGCTACCGCCTACATCACCAAGGGCGCGGATATCAAAGAGATGGTCCGCGCCATTCGTATGGCTCACACAGGCCAGCGCTATATCAGCCCGGAAATTGCCCAGAAGATGGCCCTGAAGCAACTGGGCGGCGGCGATCGGGACGAGGACGGCGAGCTCTCGCTTTTCGACCGGCTTTCCGAGCGGGAAATGCAGATAGCGATGATGGTGGTGGATTGCCAGAAGGTGCAGGACATTTCGGACAAGCTGTGCCTGAGCCCTAAAACCGTGAACAGCTACCGCTACCGGATCTTCGAGAAACTGGAAATTTCCAGTGATGTCGAATTGGCCCTGATGGCAGTGCGGCTCGGGTTGCTTGATGCCGACAAGGTCTGACCCTGAGAGCACCCACATCGGGGAGTTTGACAGCAAGAGCTTCCTGAAACAGTTGACCGAGCGGCCCGGCGTCTACCGAATGTACGACGAGGGTGGCTCGGTGCTTTACGTGGGCAAGGCCCGCAACCTTAAAAAACGGGTTGGCAGCTACTTCCGCAAGACCGGTCTGGCGCCCAAGACCGAAGCCCTGGTGGGCAAGATTGCCTCTATCGAAGTGACGATTACCGGCAGTGAAACCGAGGCGCTGCTGCTCGAACAGAACCTGATCAAATCGTTACGGCCGCCCTATAACATCCTGCTCCGTGACGATAAGTCCTATCCCTATATCTATTTGTCGTCGCATAGCGATTACCCCTCGCTGACGTTCCGTCGTGGGCGCACTAAAAAGGGTGGCGGCACCTGGTTCGGGCCGTTTCCGAGCTCGGGTGCGGTCAAGGAAAGTCTTAATGTGTTACAGAAGATTTTCCGCATAAGAAACTGTAGTGAAAGCTTTTTCAGGAATCGCACGAGGCCTTGCCTGCAGTACCAGATTAACCGCTGCACGGCACCGTGTGTTGAATACATTACGCCCGAGGAGTACCAGCAGGACATCCGCCACGCGACCATGTTTCTGGAGGGGAAAAACCCTGCGATCCTCCACGATCTGATGAATGCCATGGAGGCCGCTTCCAAGAACCTGGAGTTCGAGAAAGCGGCGGCCTATCGCGACCAGATCAATCATCTGCGCCATGTCCAGGAACAGCAGTCGGTAGACGGTGAGGGCGGCGATGCGGATGTCATCGCAATTGCCCAGGACGCGGGTATCGTCTGCATCGTAGTGATCATCGTGCGCGGTGGCCGTGTGCTCGGCACCAAGGACTACTTCCCTCGCTACTCCATCGAGCAGACCGAGGGCGAACTGCTCAGTGCCTTCCTCGGGCAGTACTATTTCGGCGGCAACACCCGGCGGGAGATTCCGCGGGATATCCTGGTGCCGGTTGAGGTGGAAGGCCAGGAATTGTTGGCCCAGGCCCTCAGCGAGTCTGCAAACCGGGAAACCCGGATTCGGGGCAATGTTCGCGGTGAACGCCGCCGGTGGCTGGAACTGGCCATGACCAACGCCCGCCAGACCCTGCTCACTCACCTGGCGAGCAAGGAGACCGTATACCGGCGCCTGCTGGCCCTGAGGGATCTTCTGGAGCTGTCGGAGACGCCGTCACGCATGGAGTGTTTCGATATCAGCCACAGCCACGGGGAAAATACCGTCGCATCCTGCGTGGTTTTCGATGAGAATGGCCCCGTGAAGAGTGATTACCGCCTGTACAATATCGAGGGGGTTACGGCCGGCGATGATTACGCAGCCATGCGCCAGGTGCTTTCCCGTCGCTACAAGCGGATGGTGGCCGGCGAGGGCAAACGCCCGGATCTGGTCTTCATAGACGGTGGTAAGGGGCAGTTGAATATTGCCCGGGAAGTTTTTGATGAACTAGAGATTTCCGATATCCCGCTGATCGGTGTCGCCAAGGGCGTGACCCGTCGTGCAGGCATGGAGCAGCTTATTGATGCGATGACCGGGGATGTGTTCCGGGTGCCGGCAGATTCGCCAGCGCTGCACCTGATCCAGCATATCCGGGATGAGTCCCACCGTTTTGCTATTACCGGGCACAGGGCCCGGAGGGACAAAAAGCGCCGGCAGTCTACACTGGAAGGCATTGAGGGCGTGGGGCCGAAGAAGCGTCGCGACCTGATTCGATATTTTGGCGGAATACAGGAACTCCGCAAGGCCGGGGTTGATGAGATGACCAAAGTGCAGGGCATCAGCAAATCACTGGCCGAAACCATATACGCAGCATTGCACGACGAGTAAGGACAGCATGAATTTACCAAACATCCTCACCCTCTCCCGCATCATCATGATTCCGGTGTTCGTGGTGATTTTCTATCTTCCGGTGGGGTGGAGCTACCTCGTGAGCGCGGCCATTTTCGGATTGGCGGCGGCCACCGACTGGCTGGACGGTTATCTGGCCCGCAAACTCGACCAGAGCACCCCGTTCGGCGCGTTCCTGGACCCGGTCGCGGACAAACTCATGGTAGCCGTTGCACTGGCTGTGCTGATCGAGGAGCACTCGGCGATTCTGCTGACGATTCCGGCCACCGTTATCATCGGCCGTGAGATAGTCATTTCCGCCTTGCGGGAGTGGATGGCGGAAATCGGCAGCCGCGCCAGCGTGGCGGTTTCGTACATCGGCAAGATCAAGACCACCGCGCAAATGGCCGCTATTGTCGGCCTTCTGGCGTTTCCTCCCGGTGTACTCTGGGCCAATGTCGCCCTGGCGTTGCTCTATATCGCCGCGATTCTCACCCTCTGGTCCATGGGCCTCTACCTCAAGGCTGCTTGGGCGGATCTATTCCCGGAGAAGGCCTCAGGTCAGACGGATAGTCACACGTCGTAGCCCATTCAATCACCCTGGCGGCCAGATTGCTGCCAGCGGTTCCGAAGGCCTCAACAATCTGGTCAACCGATGTGCCTGATGCCGGTGCCACAACCCGCACAGAGCGAGTGCACAGCCTGGCCCGCGAGCGGTTGTGAATCATCTGCAGGTGCAGCTCGATAACCACCTGCGGACCGGATTCCGGGGTTTCCGAATGAAATGCCGAGAGTTCGGTGACCAGGGTCAACTCAGCCTGTGCCGGATTGGTATCCGTAATAACATTCGCGTAGGCGCCACTCTGACGAAGGCTGCTGACCAGCATATCCCGAACCACCACCGGTGCCGAATCCCGCCAGCGGGTTCCCTCGTAGGCCCGGAACTCCTGATGCGTGGGTTTGGCCAGAATCAGCGATCCGTTAAAAGGCTCTGAGGCGTAGGGTGTATCAACGCGAAGGGATGCCTGAACCGGTTGCTCCGCCGTTGGAGCCGCCTGGACCACTGCCAGGTCCATAACCCTCGGTGGCTCCGGGTTCGGAAACACCGTGCAGCCACTGGCAAAGGCAGCACCCAGGAGAAGTGTCAGGTTTCTGATTGACCTCAATGTCACTGTGCCATCTCCTTCATGGTTTCATTGCCGAACAGGGTGCCAGTGGGATCCTGCTCCAGGCGATGAGTAAACTGGTTCAGGCTCCTCAGGGTTGCCCTCAGCTCCCGCAGTGCGGGCGCCAACTCTCCCATGCCCTGGAGACCGGCATCCATTGCCCCCTGGTTGTTACGGGTCAGCTCATCAATCCGCGCCATGGTGGTGGTAATTACCGCGAGTGCTTTGTCCATGGATTGCAGAACCCGCTGGCCATCGTTTTGCAGCAGTTCGTTGGCGTTATCCGAAACGTTGGAGACTTTGATCGCAGCTTCTTCGGCACGAATGGCGGCGGCATCGAATTGTTCGAGCAGGGCGATCAGCTGGTCGCGACGGTCGAGCAGGGCGTCTGTGGCTTCCCGTGTGTTTTCCAGGATGGCCGATGCATTGTCGATGTTGTCAGCCGATAACAGCGCCGTCGCGCTGGTAAGCAGCTGGTCGGCTTTGGCCAGGAGTTGCTCGCCGTTGGAAAGCAGGCTGGTGAACGCCGAGGGCTCGGCAATGATCACCGGCGGGTTGTCCTCGTCACCTTTCAACGCGGGGTTGTCGGGGCTTCCACCGCTGAACTGGACGCTCATGCTGCCGGTGATATTGGCGAGCACCAGGCCGGCTTTCGTGTTCTCCCGAATGGGAACCGACTGATCCACCCGAACCAGAACCCGCACATGCCCAGGATTGTCCGGGTCCAACCTCAGCTCCACCACATCGCCGATCTGAACGCCGCTGTAGAGCACAGGGTTGCCTTCGGACAGGCCGCCGACGGCGTGGTCGAACACGATCTCGTAGTAGCCCCATTCCCGATCGGCGGAGGATTTCGCCAGCCACAGAGAAAAGATCAAGGCGGCGGCAAAGGCCAGGATGGTAAACAGGCCAATGATCAGGTGGTGGGCCCTCGGCTCCATGGTTACTGCTCCTGATTCCGTTTTTCCAGATGATCCCTGAATGCGTAACTCGCTGCCCGGCCACGGGGCCCGTTAAAGTAGTCCTGGACCCAATCGTCCTTCGTGGCCGCAACCTTCTCCAGCGTATCAGCTACCAGCACCTTGCGCTGTGACAGTACCGCAACCCGGTCACAGGTTGAGTACAGGGTGTCCAGATCATGGGTGACCAGAAACACAGTCAGCCCCAGGGCATCCCGGAGCGTCACAATCAGCCGGTCGAATGCCGCTGCCCCAATGGGGTCCAGGCCCGCCGTGGGCTCATCCAGAAACAGGATCTCCGGATCGAGTGCCAGGGCCCGGGCCAGGCTCGCCCGCTTCACCATACCGCCGGAGAGTTCGGACGGGTAACGAACCGCTGCGTCAGGTGGTAAACCGGTCAGCGCCAGCTTCATCCGGGCCAGCTGTTCGGCCTCAGACCGCTTCAGGCCGGCGTGTTCAATCAGGGGAACGGCGATATTCTCCTGCAGGTTGAGGGAGGTAAACAGGGCGCCACCCTGGAACAGAACCCCGAAGCGTTGCTCAACCCGGGAGCGTGCACGTGCCGGAAGCTGGATAAGATCCTCGCCAAACACCCGGATATGGCCCGAGGCGGGCGTGTTCAACCCAACGATACTGCGCAAAAGCACGGTTTTGCCGGTTCCTGACCCGCCAACCACGCCCAGTATTTCGCCGCGCAGCAGGTCCAGGTCGAGATTCTCGTGCACAACATGCTCGCCGAAGCGGTTGCACAGATCCCGCACCGCAATCACCGGCTTATTTCTGGCTTCAGTACTCGGGGATGCCGTCATAGCCGCCATGATTACCAGCCCATTTCCATAAAGAATAGTGCAGCAATGGAATCCAACAGAATCACCATAAAGATGGACTGAACTACGCTGGACGTTGTGTGCTCACCCACGGATTGCGCACTGCCAGCCACCTTGAATCCCTCCAGGCAGCCAATCACAGCAATCAGGAATGCAAAGATTGGCGCTTTCACAATGCCGACAACGAAATGCTGGAGGGCAATGTCCCGCTCAACGATGGCCATGAACTGCGTCGGCGAGATATCCAGCACCAGGGCACAGACCATGGCGCCGCCAACCATACCGGAGATCATGCCCACAAAGGTGAGAATGGGGAGGCTCACCATCATCGCCATTACCCTGGGTAGCACCAGCAGTTCGATGGGGTTCAGGCCCAGGGTGCGGATGGCATCCAGCTCCTCGTTAACCTTCATGGCGCCAATGTGGGCGGTAAACGCGCTGGCGGTCCGGCCGGCGAGCAGGATTGCGGCCAACAGCACCCCGAATTCCCGCAGGAAGGAGAAGGCCACCAGGTTAACCGTGTAGATGGTGGCGCCAAAATCATCCAGCACGGTCGCCCCCAGAAACGCTACCACGGCACCCACCAGAAATGTGAGTAGTGCCACAATGGGCAGGGCGTTCAGGCCGGTGTCATGAACGGCTGCGACGAAGGGCGTCATACGCCAGCGCCAGGGCCGGGGGAGGTTCCAGGCCAGGGTGCCCAGCGTCTGGCCAATAAAACCCACAAGAATCCACAGCAGCTGAAAGAGGCTTTCAACCTTCTGACCCGTTCCGGTCACAAAGCTCCAGAGCAGGGAAGGCCTGCGCCCATCTGGCCCGGGCTGGTTCTTCATGGCCTCGCAAACGGCGGCAATCAGCGCGGATTTTTCACGGGGTAAGTCGCCTGCGGCCGAGGCGGCTTCGAGCAGGCGCTCCGGGCCGATCAGAGAGGCCAGTTGCGATGCACCGGCAGTGTCAATCCGATCCAGCCCCGAGAGGTCGATGGATAATCGACTCGTATCCCTGGAAGACATCGACGAAGCCAGGGACGCCAGCGACCGGTAATGGCTCAACAGCCAGTCATCCGTCACCCTCAGGGTGTCGGCTTCCACGGTTATGGATCCGGGTCTGGAAGACGGTCTTTGTGGGTCGGTCTGCTCGGAAGAATCAGGACTGGGCACGTTCTGTCGAATCCCTGAGTGATGTTGCCTGCCAGTGACTAGCTTAGAGAGTGCAAAGGTTCTCTGCCAGTGCGCAAGTCGCATGATTGCATCCGGCACCGGGATTGGCCAAACTTTACCCACAATCTCCAGTAAAACAAAAACTTGATAAAAAACTATTGACGCCCGAACGGTAATCCGTAGAATACGCAGCCGTTGACGAGGCAATGCCCCGGAAACAAAGAGCGGGAATAGCTCAGTTGGTAGAGCACAACCTTGCCAAGGTTGGGGTCGCGAGTTCGAATCTCGTTTCCCGCTCCAATTTCAAGTCTCTCAATGCCCACCTGAGAGCACAAAGATCCGATCTCTTCGATCTTTTCCGGCGCGGTGGCAGAGTGGTTATGCAGCGGACTGCAACTCCGTGTACGCCGGTTCGATTCCGACCCGCGCCTCCAATTTATTTCCGTGTTGTTACAGCAGCTTAAGTAGACTCAGCTTCCTGCCCATAGTGCTCAGCTGCCATTTGAGGCAAGGCGCGCGTCTATGCCAAAAAAAACGGCCGCGTTCAGCAACGCTTCGTCCTCACTGATCAAACAAGCCTGATTAGACTCCGCGCAGGCCAGGTGGAGTGCATCCAATGTCCTCAGACTTGTCTTTCGTGTCCCGATCCAATGCCCGGCTCGACGGTAATGGTCTGATTCAATAGAGCAGAGGGTGAAGCGGCCGTGGCTGACATCATCATGGAAGGCACTTTCGATGCGATTTGCCTGGGGCTCACTAAGCTCCCCCATGCGAACCCAACGGGCCAAGGCACTTGCAACTTCCACTTCTGTTAAATGACTGATCAGAACTGGCTTGGTCTGCAATTCAAGCAAGGCTTGAATGCTATCGCTAGCATGCTCTTGGCGGTAGTAGGGTAGAACGGCACTGGTGTCGAAGTAGTACATCAATAGCGCTCTTCGTCTCTGAGCTCTCGCACCGTCTGTGCAGAACTTTCTCGAGAAGGCGGTAGCGAAGCTCTTAGCCCTGAACGATCCAGAAACTGAATAGTTTCCGGATAGGCTGCCGTCAGCCGCGCTGCTGGTTTACCATGGCGAAGAATAACAATCTCTTCTCCAGCGGCTACCGCGTCTAATAGATTAGAAAGCTTTTCCCGCGTTTCCCGGACATTAATGGTCTGCATGCTTTCTCCTTCTTTTGTGTACACGTTTAGTGTACACCGATAGGTTTCTGGCTTGCAATTCAACGCCGAAGAATCGTTAAAACCTGATACATGTGAGCACTGCGCAAGATCTTGAGCGCGTTGGACTATTTTGTTGATGTTATTCTGCGGAGCGATCGACCCAGTCGCCAATGGCCCTATGAACAACACAGACCGGCAGAAACTCTTGCTCCAGCCGGCCCTGGTCTGCCTGTCTCAGACGTTGGTAAAGCTTAGCCTCGCTTCCGGTCAATCCTGGCGGAGTGATCGAGGGGGCAGGCTGTGGTTCTTCAACACCACTTGCGTCGGCGAACGTGTCGAAGGTAATCCTGTCCATCAGCAGTGGTGTGAGAAGCGGGAGGTGTTTCCGGGCGCTGGCCAGCATGGTCAGTCCCCAGGTATCGATGTCGCCCCAATAGGCGGTCGCCCGATCTTTCAGCCATGTTGCGTTGAGCCAGGACAGGTTCAGGCCCGACCCAAGTACCGAGACCGTACCGGAGACCCTGGGCAACTGGTGAAGGCAGCGTTCGTTTTCAACCAGTATCAACCGTTCGCCAGGTAAAGGCGTGCTTTGGAGTTCGTGGGCCCGGACCCGCATTTGCGTGAAGGGCAACAACGAGCCATCAAGGTCGGCGACCAGTAACCAGTGGTGGCCGTCGTCTTCAGCGCCCAGAAAGGCTTCCAGCCCGGTTTCGCTGGCCTGGCCGTCGAACAGAATGTCCAGCATCAGCGTTACAAGCTGGCGGTTGCGCTCGAAGAACTTGCTGTCGGTGCCGGCAATAGACAGTGCCCTGAGGGGTTTTCCTTCGGCGCAGCCTGGCTGGAGCTGAAGGGCAACCTTGCCGCTGCGAATAACGTCGCTTTCCGGCTTATCCATGACCAGGCTGCGCCGGCGTATGACCAGTGAGTGAAATCGCGGGTCCAGAACAGAGGCGAGACGGCTGAGTGTGTCGTATTCCCGCCTGACTTCACTGCTGCCCGCGGCCTGCACCCACTGGCTGGGAGTGTCCAGTGTCCAGTGGGTGGGAATGTCGATGGCTTCGCTGGTGCTCTTGAAGCGGACCAGCTGCCACTGGACCTGCCCGGTGGTGACCTCCCGCCATTGCCGCAGGTGTTCTCGTACCTGTGTGACCTTCTCCCGTACCGTCGCGCCCGTGGGCTTGCCGATGGGGAGGGTTAATGGCCAGCTCTGAGGCCGGAGCAGGCGCTGTTCGCGCAGGTCCGCGTTCTGCCATTGGCGGGCCAGGCGGCTTGCCAGTTCAGCCGGGGATTTCATGGGCTTTCCGGGTCATTTTCTCCGCGTGGGCCTCCAGTTCTTCCCAGCTCAGTGAGGTAAGGGTGGCCCGCAGGTCCTTGCGGTGAACCAGGATGGCAGAGCGGGTGTGGGCCCGTAGCAGTCGCATCTCTTTGTTGGGCGTGACGAACAGTGGGTGCAGGCCAAACTCGTTGAGAGCCGAGATGATGCGGCCGGCTACGGCGTGGGAGCTCTTGGAGAAGGCCTCGTCCAGCACGATGGTTCCGAACAGTGGCTGGGTGGCGCCGTCCGGACAAAGCGCATAGCTCAGGGAGGCGGTAAGAATGTAGCTGGCGATGATTTCCTTTTCGCCGCCGCTGCCCCCCTGGGAGCCGGTGCGAGTCTCGATCACCGAGCCGGACTCGCGTTCCAGCACCGAAACTTCGAACTGCAGCCGGTAGCGCGGGTCCAGCAGAGCCCGGGCACCCACGGTGCGCTTGTTGTCTGCCGCGTCCCGCAGCAAGGCCACCATGTTTTGCAGAGCCTTGAAATGGCTTTCGCCCTGGTCGCCTTTCAGGGCATCCGCCCGCAGCTGCCGTTGTGCGCGTTCCAACCTGCGGAGGGATTCATGGGTAACCCGGCGGGGCTCCAGGCGCAGGTAGCGGCCAGGGTGGAAGTCGACCCGCCGCAGTGTGGCGTTCAGATCGGCGATACGTTCTTCAATGATGGCCACCTGGTTCTGTATTTGAGCCAGCAGTTGGGTCACGCCCTGATCCGACGACTGGTTCAGATAGCTGAGGAATCGCTCCAGCTTCTGGGGAAGGGCTTCTTCCTCCAGTACCCGCAGGCGTTCCAGGTATTCCGGAATGTCCTGGATATTACTGCCGGTTTCAATCAGCGCCCCGGTATCAATGGTGAGCGCCTTTTCCATCAGTTGGGTCAGGCTGAGTTCATAACTCTGGATCTGTTTGCCCAGCTTCCCAATGACTTTGTCCAGTTGCTCTCGCTGGTCCCGCTCCAGGGCTTCCAGTTGTTCGTACTGGTCCGCTTTCGGGGTGCGGAAGTGTCTGGTTGCCAGGCTTTGCTGGTCGTCTGTGAGGCCATCGCCAAGCCGGTCCAGCAGTTCTGTGCAGCGGTCCGTGGCCTGGTTGCGCTTTTCTTTCAGCAGGGCGAGGGCGGTTTCCTGGTTCGACAGCTGTTGTCGGCCTTCTTCTAGTTGCTGGCGAACCGCTTCAAATTCCCCCCGTGCTTTTTCCACATCCGAGTCCGGAGCGGTCAGTGCTTCCAGCCGGCTTTGCAGGGCATCGAGTTCACGTTGTGCGCTGGGCAGGTTGATGGTGCTGAACTCGGTTTCGCCCAGGAGTTCGTAAAGCCTTATCTGATCCTTTGTGTCCCTGAGATTACGGCGGGCTGATTCGAGTTGCCGCCCCAGAGCGTCCGCTTTCTTACGGGTTTCGCTCAGTTCGTTGTTGAGCGCGGAGAGACGGTCACGGTTGTTGAAGCCGGTCATCCAGCCCTTGTCGAGCCGCTGGTTGTCCCGTTTTTCAAAATAGCCCTTCTTGCCGGACATCAGGCCCTGTTGGGTCATGCCATGGGGTGTCTGGCGCAGGGTTTCGGGAGAGTCCACGCAGTGTCGGTCGATTTCGGCCAACAATTGTTTCAGGGCTTCCCGGTGAGGATGGTCCTTGAAGTTCAGCTTGCGGGTGAAGCCATCCTTCATGAACTGTGCCGTGGCCTGGGGTGCCTGGGCTTCCAGCAGTCGCACATGAAGGCGGTTGTCACGGCTGTTGACCCTGTCCAGGGCCGATTGCATGGCGGCCGGTGGCACGAGCAGGCGCAGGCGGTGCCCGCCGATAGCCCGTTCAATGGCGCCACGCCAGTCACGTTCTTCGGCTTTGACTTCCACCAGTTCTGCCACGAACGGCAGAATGCTTTCGTCCAGGTTCAGGTCCTGGGCCAGTTCGCTGCGGAATTCCTGGTAACGTCCGTCGATGTTGGACCCGGGCCGGGCCTTGATGCGGTCGATTTCTTCGGTGATTTCCGTCAGGGTTTCATTGAGCTTACCGTGACGAAAACGCAGGTCGAGCAGGAATTCGTCCTGAGTGTCCGCAAGTTCGGACAGTTCGGCCAGCTTTGACTCACCGAGCTGGCGGTTCCGGGCCAGTGCTTCGGAGCTCAGTGTGCTGTCCAGGTCAAGCTTGCCGGTCAGGGTCTGGTAGTCCCTGGCGTGTCGGCCCCGTTCTCCTACCCAGCGCTTCTGTTGGGAGATCTGCTCCTTTAGCTGCTCTATGCTGGCACCACCGGCCTGCAGGTATATGTCTTTCAGGGTATCGGCTTTGCTGTTGAGTTGCTTAACATTGCTGCTCAATGACTCGAGGGTTTCTCTGCCCTTATCAAGCTGGCGTTCCAGGTCCTGTTTGCGGGTGCTCCACAGCTCGTAGCCGGTTTGTGCGAACCAGATCGGCAGGATGTCTTTCAATAACAGCTGCTGGTCAAGCTCTCTGGTGGCACTCTGGTGCTTTTCGTAGGTTTCCGCTATGGGTAGCAGCGACTGGTGTTGTTTTCGGGCGGTTTCCAGTTCGCTGTGGATCGCGGCCAGGTCGTCAAACTCACTGGCCACCTCTGCCGCCCGGTCGAACGCCGAGTGGTCATCCAGCACCAGTTCCCGGAAGATTTCGTCGATGCTGTTGAGCTGCTTCAGGCCCGCGGCGCGGTTGAGCAGAGTGAAGGCATTTTCCCCCACTTCAAAAAATCGCCGTACTTGGGCCAGGTAGGCTTTCTTACTGTCGTTGGCCTGTAAGCCTGGGTTATCCCCGGCGTGTTGCTTGAGCTCCCGGGCGCCACCCTCGTGGTGAATGGCCAGCCAGTTGTCCAGACTCTGGTCATCCCTTTCTGAAAACAGCCATAGGCGTTTCAGGTCGCTGGCGGCAGAGCTGCTGCCGTCGATCCAGAACAGCGCCCCGATGCGAATAGCGTTGTTACCGTTGGAGAAGCGGGCGCTCACGGCTGTTACGGTTTTACCAGCGCGTGCGATATGGCTGTTGTCGCCGGTATTGTTACCGGCACCGGATACGCCCCGAATATAGGAAATCAGGTCACGGTCGCTTTCATGGCCGCCGGTGGAGGCCAGGTTGTACCGGGGCTGGTGAGTCAACAGGGTCATCAACGCGTCCACCAGCGTGGTCTTGCCGCTGCCGGTGGGGCCGATAATGGCGGTGCCTTTCGGGTCGATCTCCGCGCAGTGCCGTCCACCGAAGGGCCCCCAGTTATACAGGTCCAGGTGGGTCAGGATATAGGCCGTGGGCGGCAGGATGTCAGCGGCAAAGAGGTCGGTCTGGGGCAGGCTCATACATCCTCTCCGTCAGCGTCTTGCGGGGCGGACTGGCCGGCCATTTGTCGGAAATGGTGGAGCAGGTTCTGCAGATTTTCCGGGTTCGCCAGGTGGGTGATGATAGGGCGAACGACCACCTGGTCGTTGGCGTCGATGTCCGAGACAATGCCGTGGCTCTTGAGGTTGTCCAGCAGGCTGCGCAGGCGTTTCTGGTCGCGGGTGTCGCTGCCGGTGTCGCCCAGGTACAGCTGCAGTTGGGGCAGTAGCTCATCCAGTTCCACAGTGGCTTCGCCGGCACCGAGACCGGTTTCCTGTTCGTGGGCGATAAAGTGCTGGCGTAGTATGGCCACCAGCAGGGACTGTTCCATGGTCAGACGCTGGCGGCGCACCAGGGGGTGGGACCACTCGTCGTCGTTTTCTTGGCCTTCGCTGAAGAGCCGGTCTGACACGACAAGGAAAGCCAGTCCACGTACGTCGTCCACTTTCAGGCGCAGGTCGAACGGTTCCAGGATCTGGTTGATCGCAGCGGTCTGGGTGGTGGCAACCTGGTAGAGGTTGGGCTTACGGTCTGCTTCCAGCAATCCGTATTTCAGCAGCTCCTGGGCGGTGGCTTTCACATTGCCGGGCGTGTAGTGGCTGGCCTCCGTCAGAGGCGTTTGCTGATCGACATGGGCCAGTGCCTCTGATGTCTGTTGCGGCTCGTCCCGGCCTTGTTGGTCGTCTGCCTGGCTTGTCAGGCGGTCAAAATAGTCAGACATGCGGGTTTACAGCTCCCAGTCGATGGCTTCTGCGTCTTGTCGGGTTAGCGCCAGTTGCGGCACGTGGAAGCGCAGCCGGTGTCCGTTGCTGTCGGTAATATCCACGGCTTCCCGGTCGTCGGTGATTTCCACCTCCGCCTCACGGGACATGGCCAGCCACAGGGCAATGGTTTCCAGGTCGTGAGTGGGCGGCAGGTGAGCCGCCAGGTCGCCGATGCTCATGGGGCGGTCGGTGACTTTCAGCAGTTCCACGGTTTCCTGGTACAGGGCTTCCCGGTCAAGACCGTCAAATGCCCGCCAGAACTCTTCGTCGACGTCGTCGAGGTTGACGCCCTGATCGGTCAACTCGAGGCCTTGTGCCTGCTCTTCAGTGGCGGACTTGAATCTGAGCCGCTCAACCAGCGGCAGGCTGGAAACCGCCACGGCAATTGGCGGCAGAGGCGTGTCGCCTTTGCGGACCTTGTGGCTGGACCAGTCGATGTTAAGTGCGGTGTTCAGTATACCATTGAGCAGTTCGCCGACTCTGTGGTTCTCGGCGGCCAGCCCGGTTTTCAGGAACCCTTTGACGTCTTTTTCGCTGCGGGCCCGGGCGCGGATGACAGCAGCGGACTCCTGTATCAGCCGGATCACGAGCCAGCGCAATTCATCCTGTTGCTGTCGGGACAGGGCGTGGCGGGTTGCCGGATTCTTCAGGATGGTACGCAACCGGTGTTTCATGTTGTCCAGCTCGATGGAACGGCTAAGTTGCTCACTGAAGTTGTGGAATACCTTGCCCTCGGCGGTTTCCAGCAGGGTGTCGTGGCCGTCCAGCAAGCGGTCAACGATTTCGCCACGGTGATGCTGTTCGCTGACGATGGATTGGCGTAACTGACGGTCTGCGTCCCGATAGGAGTCCTCCACCCGGCGAAAGTCCGCTCGCAGACTGGTGGCAAGATTGTAGACTTCGCGGATGCCTTCTGCGGCTTCGGCCCCCTCCAGCACCTTGAATCGACCGGCTTCCACGTCGGCCATTTCGTGCTCCAGGTCTCTTATTTTGCGGCGTATATGGTCCGCACGGCTTTGGGCATTCGGGTTCAGACGGGTTTCCAGGTTTTCAATTTCCCGCTGTACCGTGGCGAGGCGAGAGGCGGTGGACGTCATGATCTTTTCATCGAGGCCCTCAACAAAGGCCAGGGCTTTTTGCAGGGCATCGGTGGCCATCAGCCGGCCGTCCCGTTCCACTATCAGCCCTTTGCGAATCCAGGAGCGTAGTTCTTTCCTGGCATCGGCTGCCGGGTCGTCGGGGGACAGCTTCAGGTCGTCGCTGTTGGCGTGTTCACGCAGGATATCCGTCAGCATTTGCTGGGCATCCTCGAACAGGATTTCTTCCCGGTTTGTTTCCATCAGTGCCTGCAGGCAACTAAGTACCAGGGGCCCGCGGGTGGCAGACAGAAGCTTCCAGGCCGGATGCTGGTGACGGGCCACCAGGTAGGAGCGGGTTCTCAGGTGGGTTTGTTCGTCCATCGGCAGTGTGCTTTTATCTGGTATCTGGATAACGGGTGGCAGCAAACAGGGCCTGATAATGGCATTTATATGGCGTTCATAATAGTACCGGTGTGATAGCGACCGTAACAACTTAATACCCATCAGACCACCACAGGGGCGGTTTCACCAGAGCGCTTTGTTATCCGGTGCCACCTTTATTCTCCAGGCCGACACCAGGCCGCCCTTGTCATTATCTACCCGGGTCACATACTCTGCTAGAGTCTGTGATTGAGGCAGGTGGTGAGCTGAGGTTGGGCACGGAGGGCATTCCCGTCGACTGGCTGGTGGTCATGCATCGCCTGCCAGAGACTGCGATGCTGGAAAAACAGATCAAGTCCTCAGCCGTGGAATACCAGCGCGTCACGGCGGCGGCCGACTTGCTTGCCCGTTTTTATCTGGATGCCGCAAGCGTCCGGCTCTCGGGGAACCAGTACCTGGAGCGCTTGCGGGAGGGCATCGACGATCACTACCAACAGTTGATTGATTACTCCCTTCCGGAGGACAGGGTCAAACGGGTCCGTGACCAGCAAATGACACTGATTGAAAAACACTCGGCGGTCTTTGCGGATCGCGCAAAGGCCGGCATCCTCGTTGAGGCCCATGGTGATTTGCGGCCGGAGCATGTCTGCCTGACCGAGCCACAGAACGGGCCAAGCTGGCGATCTGGCACCTGGACGACGATTTCCGCGAGAGGCGCGGGCCATGGCGGCAAAAAGCGCTGGATTACCTGAACATAGCCTCCGATTTCGGCAAAGGTGCTGGCGGCTGAAGCGATGGCGCCCAAGAAACCCGGATTCAGGACTCCAGATCTGTCACATCCCTGCCTTCATGCAATGCAGTGATGGTATCGGCTATGCCGGCAGTAATATCCACCAGCTCAACCTTGGTCTTCAGTGATTTGGACGGCAGTGACGGAGTGACCGTATTGCCGAGAATCACCCGGGACAATGCCGGCGAAGCCAGTTTTTCCCCGGTATCGTCAGTGAACACAGCGTGCGTGGCGATGGCGATCACGTCCTCCGCGCCCTGGTCTCTGAACGCTTCCGCAGCCCGCTGCATAGTGCCTCCTCCTGCGATCAGGTCGTCCAGGATCAGGACGGTGCGGTTGCGGATATCGCCAACCACGGCAGAACCGCTCATTTCGCCCTGGCTGCGATGCTTCTCCATAAATGCGCTGCCGACGGGGCGCTCCAGCCGATTCGCCAATGACTCGCGGAACAGTTCCGCACGCTTTACGCCCCCTATATCCGGGGACGCTACGGTGATTTCCCTGTCCCCGAGTTCCGGCAGGAGGTAGTCGATGAACGCTTCCCTGGCGCTCAAATGCACTGTCGGGCAGCGAAAGGCATTTTCGAAAGCGGCGCGGTTGTGAACGTCCACGGTCACCATGGTGTCGATCGTCACAGCCTCGAAGAGCTGGGCGACATAGCGGGTGGTGACAGGATCATGGGGCTTGGTTCTCCTGTCCTTGCGGGAGTAAGAAAGGTAGGGCGCCACGACATTGATTCGGCCGGCGCCAGCGTCCCGAAGACTGGCCAGTAAAAACAGCAGACGCACGAGCTTGTCGTTGGTGCTGAGGCCATCGCTGCTGTTGAGGGACTGGACCACGAATACATCCCGGTTGCGAACCGTCTCCAGCGTGCGGATCTTGTGCTCGCCGTCTTCGAAATCCCGTTCCTCATGTTTGCCCAGGGGCACGCCCAGGTGGACGGCCACTTGCGAGGCAAAGTCGCTGCCGCAATCAAGACTGAAGAGTGCTATTCGGTCGTCCGGTTTCATGGGGCCAGTCCGTTCGCTTTGGCTGAGTGTATCAATTGCTCTTTTAACTCTAGTCAAAATGCGGATAAAGATATACGAGGCCGAGTTTTCGAACTCTTCGTCCCACTTTCCATCGTCTGGCGTAATCCCGGCCTGATGTGCTTCAATGATCGGTAACTAATCAAGTCAGTCGGCAAGGCTGTCTTTGATACCTCGGCGCCTGGTCAACAACAATGAGCACAGACGATAAGATGGTCAAACGCCGGCGCTCTGCTCTACGTGGCCGTCAACTGGAACCGGCGGTACTGTCGGAGCTGCGGGACCTGATCGGTGACGAACGTGTTGATTCGTCATTGCGGGACCGCGATCGCCTTATCGAACACCTGCATGTACTGCAGGACGCAGACGGTTACCTCTCCATGCCCCGCCTTCGGGCCCTTGCCGCTTTCATGAACCTGCCCATGGCCGCCGTCTATGAAACGGCCACGTTCTACGCCCATTTCGACGTCATTCACGATGAAGAAGCCCCGCCGCCTGAGATAACTCTTCGGGTGTGTAACTCGGTTTCCTGCCAACTGGCGGGCGCAGGCGCACTGCACGAGGCACTGGCCGACGGGACGGACCCGAGCCAGGTGCGTGTGGTCCACGCACCCTGCATGGGGCGCTGCGATACAGCACCTGTGGTGGCCGTGGGACAACATCATGTAGGCAACGCCACTGTCCAGACGGTTGGCGCGGCAGTCGAACAAAAGCAGGTTCAACCCGACGAGATCCATTGGCAGAAGCTGGCGGATTATCGCTCGGTAGGTGGTTACCAGTTGCTGAAGGAATGCCGCGACGGTCGGATTACCGTCGAGTCGCTTGCGGAAGAACTTCAGCAGGCTGGCCTGCGCGGCCTGGGCGGCGCCGGGTTCCCCACGTACCGCAAGTGGCAGGCCGTGCGGGCCGAACCCGGGCCGCGCTACGCGGTGATCAATGCCGACGAGGGTGAGCCGGGTACCTTCAAAGATCGCTATCACCTGGAACGAGAACCCCACGTGTTCCTGGAAGGTGCACTGGTCAGCGCCTGGGCGGTTGAGGCGAAGGCCCTCTACATCTACCTGCGCGATGAATATCCCGGCCTCCTCGGTGTGCTGAAAGACGCCGTCGCCGAACTGGAATCTGCCGGCATCATAGAAGCCGGTTTTGTGATCCTGCGCCGGGGCGCGGGCGCGTACATCTGCGGCGAGGAATCCGCCCTGATCGAGTCCCTGGAAGGTAAGCCCGGCAAGCCACGGCATCGCCCGCCGTTCGTAGCCCAGAAGGGATTGTTTAACCAGCCCACACTCGTTAACAACGTCGAGACCGTTTACTGGATTCCGCGCATCCATGCCCAGGGCGCAGACTGGTTTGCCAGCCAGGGGCGGCATGGTCGCAAGGGGCTTCGCAGCTTTTCGGTATCCGGCCGGGTCGCGCGGCCCGGTGTGCATGTCGCACCCGCTGGCATCACCCTCCATGAATTGATCGAGGAATACTGTGGCGGCATGGCCGAAGGGCATCGCCTGCTGGCCTACCTGCCCGGCGGGGCCTCCGGCGGCATACTGCCGGCCAGCAAGGCCGACATTCCGCTGGATTTCGACACCCTGCAGGAACACGGCTGCTTCATTGGTTCTGCGGCCGTGATCGTTCTGTCTGATCAGGACGATTTGCAAGCCGCGGCCGCCAATCTTTTGGGCTTCTTTGCAGACGAATCCTGCGGCCAGTGCACGCCCTGCCGTGTGGGCACTGAAAAAATGCTGACGTTGCTGGAGCGGGATACCTGGGATGAACAGACGCTCCAGCAACTGGCCGCCGTGATGGCCGATGCGTCCATCTGTGGTCTTGGCCAGGCCGCTCCCAATCCGGTGCTGAGCCTGCTCCGGGATTTCCGCAGCGAATTGGCCAGCCAAAACTTGATCGTTAAAGGGTAGGGAAGCCGCCATGACCGATTCCAGCACAAGTTTTACCCTCACCCTCGACGACGTGGAGGTTCAGGCCTACCCCGGCGAAACCCTCTGGCAGGTCGCCAAGCGGGCCGGCGAGACCATTCCGCACCTGTGCTTCAAGGACGCGTCGGGCTACCGTGCCGATGGCAATTGCCGCGCCTGCATGGTGGAAGTTAAAGGCGAGCGGGTGCTTGCCGCAAGCTGCATTCGGGAGGCTGCGCCCGGCATGGTTGTGCGCAGCGCGGGTTCTTCACGGGTTCAGACGGCCCGCAAAGGCGTTCTGGAATTACTGCTGGCCGACCAGCCTGAGCAAGAGAGCAGCCCCGATCGGTCCAGCCATTTGTGGGACACGGCGGACCAGCTGGCCATCGATGCCGCTGCCGTGCGCCAGCGCCTGCCGGCACGTTCAGACCGGGACGGGCCCACCGTTCACCATGTTGAACCCCGCTCCGATTCACTGCCTCACGCCGGCGGCCATGACGCCACCCATTCGGCCATGAACGTGAACCTGGACGCCTGCATCACCTGCGGCTTGTGCGAGCGGGCTTGCCGGGAAGTGCAGGGCAACGACGTGATCGGGCTGGCTCACCGCGGTGCCGCGTCGAAGGTGATCTTTGATTTTGATGATCCCATGGGCGACAGCACCTGCGTTGCCTGCGGCGAATGCGTGCAGGCCTGCCCGACGGGCGCGCTCATGCCCGCCACCCTGATGGATGCCCAGGGCCGCGGAGACTCCGCCACGGCCGACCGCACTGTAGACTCCGTTTGTCCCTATTGTGGCGTGGGCTGCCAACTGACCTATCACGTGAAAGACGAGCCCGCGAGCGCTCAATCAGGAGCGGGCGAGCAGCGCGGGCGCATTCTCTTTGTGGAAGGTAAAGACGGCCCCTCCAACCAGGGCAGGCTCTGCGTTAAAGGCCGTTTCGGGTTTGATTATCCGTCTCACCCGGCGCGGCTCGCCCGGCCACTGATTCGCCGGGAGGGCGTCCCCAAAGGGTTCGATCCAAACTTTGATCCGGCCAATCCCCAGACGCATTTTCGCGAAGCAAGCTGGGAAGAAGCACTGGAACTGGCAGCAAGCGGGCTCACCCAACTCAAAGACCAGCACGGTCCCAGCGCACTGGCCGGCTTCGGCAGCGCCAAGTGCTCCAACGAAGAAGCCTGGCTGTTCCAGAAGCTGGTGCGCACCGGTTTCGGCTCCAACCACGTGGACCATTGCACCCGGCTCTGCCACGCCAGCTCTGTCGCAGCGCTGATGGAGTGCCTGGGGTCCGGGGCCGTGACCGCCTCCTTCATGCAGGCACTCCAGGCAGACGTGGTGATCCTCACCGGCTGCAACCCGGCGGTGAATCACCCGGTCGCCGCCACCTACTTCAAGCAGGCAGCACGCAACGGCACCAAACTGATCATCATTGATCCCCGGGGCCAGTCGCTGGACGCCTATGCCTGGCGCAGCGTGCGTTTCTCGCCCGGTGGCGACGTATCGCTCTTCAACGCCATGCTCAATGTGATCATCAGCGAAGGGCTTTTCGACAAGAACTACATCGATACCCATACCGAAGGCTTCGAGGCGCTAGCGGCAAGTATCGAAGGCATGACCCCGGAAGTGATGAGCCCCGTATGCGGCGTCGATCCCGACACGATTCGGGAAGTGGCCCGTGCCTACGCGCAGGCCGAAAACGCGATTATCTTCTGGGGCATGGGCATTTCCCAGCATGTGCACGGTACCGACAACGCCCGCTGCCTGATTTCCCTGGCGCTGACTTGCGGCCATACCGGCCGGCCCGGCACCGGTCTGCACCCCCTGCGGGGGCAGAATAACGTGCAGGGCGCTTCCGATGCCGGCTTGATCCCCATGGTACTGCCAGACTACCAGCCCGTTGGGGATGCCCAGTTGCGAGCCGCTTTCGAAGAACTCTGGAGCACCGAACTGGACCCGGAGCCGGGGCTGACCGTGGTGGAGATCATGGACGCCATCAGGGCGGGCACCATCAAGGGCATGTACATCCTCGGTGAAAACCCTGCGATGTCCGATCCGGATCTCACCCACGCACGGGCCGCGCTGGGCGCCCTGGAGCACCTCGTGGTTCAGGATCTGTTCGTCACCGAGACGGCCCAGTTTGCCGATGTGATACTGCCGGCAGCGGCCTGGTCAGAAAAATCCGGCACCGTCACCAACACCAACCGGCAGGTGCAAATGGGCCGGGCGGCCCTCACGCCCCCGGGTGAAGCAAAGGCGGACTGGTGGATCATCCAGGAAATCGCCCGGCGTTTTGGGTTGGCCTGGAACTACAACGGCCCCGAGCAAGTGTTTGCCGAGATGAAGCAGGGCATGCACTCACTGGATCATATCTCCTGGTCCCGGTTGGAGCGGGAAGGGTCTGTGACGTACCCGTGCCAGGCCGACGACGCGCCAGGCGATGATGTGGTCTTCGCCGATGCGTTTCCCAGGTCCGGGGGCAAAGCCAAGTTCTCTCCGGCCAGCCCCCTGCCACCGGACGAGCCAGTGGATGAGGCCTATCCCACGGTTCTGACCACAGGGCGTTTGCTGGAGCACTGGCACACAGGCGCCATGACCCGCAGAAGCCGGGTACTGGACGAGCGCGAACCCGAAGCGGCGGCATTCCTGGCGCCATCAGAACTGGAGCGCCTGGGCGTTGCCTCTGGAGAGGACATCCATATCGCCACCCGGCGGGGCAGCATCACCCTTACGGCGCGGGCTGATCAGACCATGCCCGAAGGCATGGTGTTCGTGCCTTTCGCCTTTGTGGAAGCGGCGGCCAACCTGCTCACCAATCCGGCTCTGGACCCGTTCGGGAAGATTCCGGAATTCAAGTACGCCGCCTGCCGGCTGACCCCGGCCTAGTGCCGGGCTGGAGCTGGGCTAGAGCTGGGATAGCCAAGCTTGTTCAGAACGACGCGCATTGTCGCCTTGCGTCTGTAAAGTATCGTTGGTTGGTCTAGAATGGCGCCAAAATTCCCCGAATTCTCAGGTAGATAAAATGCCAAAGTTTTTGCACACGGCAGACTGGCAGATGGGCCGGGCGTTTACCCGCTTTGAAACCGAAGACGGAGCCGCGCTGGTCGAAGCCCGGTTTGAGGCCATCGAAACGCTCGCACAGCTGGCCAATGAACATCAGTGCGATGCCGTTCTGGTGGCCGGTGATGTGTTTGATGCCCAAACGGTGTCTGATCGCACGATCCGGCGGGTATTCAATGCCACAAAGGCGTTCGCCGGCCCCTGGGTCATGCTGCCCGGCAACCACGACGCCGCCCTGGCAGAGAGCGTGTGGACCCGGGCCCAGCGCCTCGGTGCAGTACCTGAGAACGTACACCTGGCGCTGCAGCCCGGCGTTATAAACCTGGAACCGCAGCGCCTCAGCATCCTATGCGCGCCGCTGACCCAGCGCCACACCTACGGCGATCTGACTGACCCGTTCAGCGGCTACGAGTCACCGGAAGGCTTCCTCCGGGTCGGCCTGGCCCACGGCAGTGTCCAGGGCCTGCTGCCGGACGAGATTGACTCCACCAATCCCATCGCGCCGAACCGTGCCGAAGCCAGCCGGCTTGATTACCTTGCCCTGGGCGAC
Organism: Marinobacter sp. L-80; assembly: GCF_056859395.1. Classification (NCBI taxonomy): domain Bacteria; kingdom Pseudomonadati; phylum Pseudomonadota; class Gammaproteobacteria; order Pseudomonadales; family Marinobacteraceae; genus Marinobacter; species Marinobacter sp. L-80. Next base: position 23,416 of record NZ_JBSXOI010000035.1, on the reverse strand, counting down.
TGGCACGGCACCAAACAGATTGATGAGCGTACCTGTTACAGCGGCACTCCCGAGCCGGAACGCTTTCGGAACAACGAAGCCGGCAATGCCCTGATCGTTGACGTGCCCGAGGCAGGGGAAACGCCGACGGTAACCCGACTACCTACCGGTCGGTATCAATGGCACCAGTGGCGGGAAACCCTCACCGTTCAGTCCGATCTTGACCAACTGCTGGAGCGGTTGAACGCCTTGCCGGAATCCGCCGTTGTTGATCTGCGGCTTGAGGGTTCGATAACCCTGGCTGGAGAAGAAACGCTCCTAAAGGCGCTCTCGGTGGCTGAAGCCCGATTCCGCAGCCTGCGGTGCGAACGCAGCGGGCTCCAGCTTGCGCCGACCGACGAGGACATCGCCGCCCTGAAGGCGGACGGGTACGTGGGCGAAGTCGTCGAAAGCCTGCGCGAGCGTCAACAAGAGGGCGCGCAGGATGACGCCGCCCGGGACGCGCTGGCCATTCTGGCAGGACTGCTCAGAGAGCGGGAACAGGAGGCCAGCCAATGAAACTGCAGCGAATGCGCATTGAACAGCTACGCCAGTTCCGCAAACCCTTTGTTCTGGACAACCTGCAACCCGGCCTCAACCTGATTCACGGTCCCAATGAGTCCGGCAAAAGCACCCTGGTGCGTGCCATCCGTGCCGCATTTTTCGAGCGCTACCGCTCAACCGCCGTTGACGACCTGCGCCCCTGGGGGGATTCCGCCGCGGCGCCCACCGTTGAACTGGATTTTGAGCACGAGGGCCGTTCCTGGCATCTCACCAAGAGCTTCCTGCAGCGAAAACGCTGTGACCTGAAAGTAGGCACCGACACCTACAGCGAAGACGACGCGGAAGAAAAACTGGCCGAGTTGCTGGGCTACCAGTACCCGAAGCGCGGTGCCAGCAAAGCCGAACACTGGGGCATACCGGGACTGCTGTGGGTGGAGCAGGGCACCGGGCAGGACATTGAGCAGGCTATCGAGCATGCCGGGGACCATCTGAAGTCCGCCCTTAATTCCATGGTCGGAGAAGTGGCCAGCTCCGGGGGCGACGACCTGATCGAGACGGTTCGCAGCCAGCGGGACACCCTGCTGACCGGTACCGGCAAGCCCCGGGGCGATTACCTGAAACTGGAAAAAGACCGCGCTCAATCTGAACTTGAAATTGAAGAGCTGAAGGAGCGGGTGCATAAATACCAGGAGCAGGTCGACCGGCTTGGCAAACTGGCCCAGGATTATGATCAGGCCGAGGCCGAGCGCCCCTGGGAAGACGCCCAGCGCCAGCTGGAGGAGGCCCGGGTGCGTTATCAGCAGGTTGAGCGCCTGGAGCAACAACAGAACCAGGAGAAAGCTACGCTCAGCCAGCTGCAGCAAAACCACCGCCTGTTGCAGCAGAACAAGGAACACCTTGAAGGCCTGAGTCGCCAGCTTGAGGGCCGAAAAGCCGAGCTGGACCGCGCGGAGCGAGACCTCGCCACCGCACAAACGCAAACGCCGATGATTGCAGGTCGTTTGAGCGAAGCCAGAACCGCCTATGAGCAAGCGGAAAAGCAACGCAAACTGGCGGGCTTGCTGCAAACGCGACAAAGGCTGGAGCAGGATGTCCGCCGGCTTGAACAGCAAAAACAAGTGCTGACCCAGAACCTCGCCAAAGCAAAGGAATACCACCAGCAGCTGGAGCAGGCCAGGCAGCAGGCCAGAGACAACCGCATTGATTCCGCCGCGGTCAAAAACCTGAAAGCCACCGCGAACCAGCTGAACGAAGAAACCATCCGTTCACGAACCATCGCCACCCGATTGAGCTGGCAGTTGGAGCCCAATGCATCATTAACACTGAACAACGAGCAACTCACCGGGCAGGGCGAGCAGCAGCTTCTGGAAGAATCCACCCTGGTTATCCCGGGCGTGGGTACCCTGGGCATAACCCCCGGCGGCGAAGAGCTTGCCAGCACCCGCCGGAAGCTTAAAACCCTTGAGGACAGCTTCGCCGAACAGCTGAAGACCCTCGGCGTGACATCCGTGGAACAGGCCGAAGACCGGCTTTCAGCCTTCGAAAGTGCCGGAAGAGCCCAGAAGCACGCCGAAGATTTGCTGAAATCCGTGGCACCGGCCGGCATTGAGCAACTTGTCTCCGAACAGAGCGAGGCGGAAAGCGAACTGGCGAAAGCCAAAAGCCAGTTGCAGGCCACGCCAGAACCGGACCAGAAAGAGAACGTACCCGCCCTGGAGGAGGCAGAAGCCGCTTTGGTTCAGGCCGGCACCGCGCTGGACAAGGCCGAATCCGATGAGCGTGAGCACCAGGCAAAGCGGTCGGCACTGAAGCAGGCGCGGGACAACGCTAAAACCGAATGGCAGCGGCTGGCGGATGAAGAAAAGAGCCCGGAGAGGCAACAGCAATTGCGCCAGATAACCACCGACCTGGCGAACATCGAAAAACAGCAGGCCGAACTGCAAGCCAGCCTCGAGCGCCGCGAACGGGAAATCCGCGAAGCCCGACCGGACTTTCTCAAGCAAGACATCGAACGCTACCAGAATGCGGTCAATCAACTACGCCAGACCCAGGAAAACCGCGGGCGTGAGCTCAGGGATATCAAAGTCAGGCTTGAAGCCTGGGGTGCCGAAGGGCTGGAAGAACAGCTCAATGAGAAAGAGGCGGAGTACGACCAGTGCAATCGCCGCTATCAGGAGTTGCACCGCCGTGCCCAGGCCCTGGATCTGCTGTTGAGCCTGCTCACGGAAAAACGCCAGGCCCTCACTCGCCGCCTGCAGGCACCGCTGCAAAAGCACCTCAACCATTACCTGTCGGTGCTTTTCCCCGAAGCCTCCCTCGAAGTCGACGAACAGCTACGGCCCGGCACCTTCAGCCGGGGCAGCGAACTGGGACAGATCACCGAACTGAGCTTTGGAGCCAGGGAACAGATGGGCCTGATCAGCCGCCTCGCCTATGCCGATCTGCTGCGGGAAGCAGGAAGGCCAACGCTGGTCATCCTGGACGACACCTTGGTGCACAGTGACAGCGACCGCCTCGAAGACATGAAGCGCATTCTGTTTGATGCGGCCAGTCGGCATCAGATATTGCTGTTTACCTGCCATCCGGAAAAGTGGCAGGACCTTGGGGTGCCGCCGGTGGATATTCAGGCTTCGAAGGAGCAGGGCGCTTAGTCCCTCTAAACCAACAAGGAGTAGCCAATGCCTAACACCGCCGTGCGCTACCTGACCATGCTCCGGATGGTACCCCGGTACCCGAAAGCCATTACTACAACCGAGTTGGCGAACAGGCTTGATGAGCAGGGGTTCTCCGTGACCATGCGATCAATTCAGCGGGATCTTGAGAAACTGAGCACGGACTTCCCGCTCCTGGTGGATGAAACCAGCCGGCCTTTTCAGTGGTCATTCGACCGCGAAGCGACTATGGACATCATACCGGCTTTGGATTTACCGGCTGCACTTACTTTTGAGCTAGCGAGGGCCTACCTGAAGCCCATGCTTCCACCGAGGGCTCTATCCCACCTGAAGCCCCATTTTGATGAGGCCCATCGGACCCTGCTGCGTGAACGTAATCCCTTGGGGCAGTGGCCAAACCGAGTGAGGGTCATCAATCGCGGCCTGGGTGGAAAACGGCCTGATATCGATGCTGATGTCCTGGAAACAGTCACCGAAGCTTTGCTGCGAGAATACCGATGCAAGCTTACCTACCAGGCCCGCAACTGGCCGGAACCGGCAGAAATAGTGGTACATCCGTTCGGTTTGATCTTTCGGGATCCAAACGTATATCTGATTGGTACCATCGAAGGCAGGGAAGGTATTCGCCAATTAGTTCTGCACAGGGCGACGGCCGGGGAGTTGGTGGAAGAACCCCTTGAGCGGCCGGATGATTTTGATCTGGACCTGTATATCTCCTCTGGTGCCATGGGAATTCTCCACTCCAGTGAACCGGTGTTCCTGCATCTACGCTGTGACAAGCCGGTATTAAATCATCTAATTGAATCGCCGTTGGGCTTCGACCAGGTTACAACTGACATCGACACGAACACGTTTGAAATTACGGTAACCGTTGGCGATACCCAGGACTTACGTTGGTGGCTTACCGCTCAGGCGGTGCACTGCGACATTGTCGAGCCGACTTGGCTGAGAAAGGAGATAGCTGGCACCCTTGAGCAGGGCCTGGAACGCACGAGATTCAAAGATTAAGAACGCGTGATGAAGCAGATATGACTGACTGCAGGTCACGAGTACCGCGATTCAACAGCCCAGCCGTTTCTCTGCTTCAGCATATGCAACCTCCCAACTGGCCCGACACGTCGGCAAACCATCAGGCCCGAGCGGTGGTACGTCGAGCTCCTTACGACGCGCATTAACACGCTCTGTGTATTCCTCGCTCATTGGATTGATTCCACGGCGCCGGTCATTGGCGTCAGCGTTCGAGTCCATCATGAAATCGTACTCCTCAGGAAACATTTCAGAATGAATCTCCTTTGCCAGAGCGATAATCCGCTGCTTCCGTTCAAATTCCTGAAGCTCTTCCGGCGACAATTTTTCATAGGTTTCTCGCAACTTCCTAGCTTCTTCCTTCTTAGCTTTGTTCATAGCTATTGCTCCATGGTTGATAGGTATAAAAAGCATACAACAGAGAGGCGACGTTAACTGTCGCATCCACCGGCAACAATGATCAGACATGGATAGGAGGATCGGCATGATATCCAAGTACAGCGTAGAGCAAATCTCCCTGGCCTTCTTCGAAACCGACCCCATGAACACTGGCTGCAAGGAAAACGAGTGCTTTGACGAATACGATCGTGTTGCGCGTGATATTGCAGACAGGCTTGCGGAAGGAGAGAGCATTGAGGAGGCCCTGAGCACAGAAATCTCAGAGTGGTTTTTCGATGGAGGACCGTGTGACCAGAGCCGGCTTCAACCGGTTCTTGAGCGACTGGTTGAGGAGGAGCAATGATCGAAAACTTCAAAATCGACCTGGTGTTGCGTGTAGCCGCCAAACCCCATGATGAAATTTTGAAGGCGATGGGCTACCAGAGGCCAACGTCTGCAAACCTGGAGCGCCTCCAGAACGTGCTGGATGATCCAGGGTTTGGTCTGAACGACGGCGGATTCGATTTCAAATACGGCAGTGAAGGGTTCCTGCGGGCAATGTGCGTAGTCACGGGGATGGATATGGCTTTGGCCGACCAATATATCTGCCGGATCAAGAAATACCTGAAGGAGGAGCGAGAGGCGTTCAAGCCATACCTATGGGTTGATACCGGCTTCAAGAGGACGAGCCAGCCCATATTTGCCCTGGCTGTTTGTGAACATCAGCGTTACCTGGACTTTCCGAAAGGCTTCTGGCGGCTCTCTATCGACCGGCAACTGGGACGCGCCCAGTGTCGTGTGCGCGAACATGTTTATGAATCCGGCGGGGAGCTTGGAATCTGGGGACATATCAAGCAGTATTGGTTTTATTACAAAAAGAACGCAGCCTATCTATTGGCCCTAAATGGCGAGGTGACCGGCAAGCACGAAGGGCCCGTTCCCAGCCAGACAACGGGAACTAGAGAGCTGGATGTTATCTCTTTAGTGACTCGCGAAGCCCATCAGTAAAGCCTAAGGAAGCAGTAACAATGTACGACCTGATTGGCGATATCCACGGCTATGCCACCGAACTTAAAGCTCTGCTTACCAAAATGGGCTATGAGGAAATTGATGGCGTTTGGCAGCACCTAGAACGCAAAGTGATCTTTCTGGGAGATTTTGTGGACCGCGGCCCGGAACAGGTCGAAACGGTCGAGATTGCCAGAAAGATGGTCGAGAAGGGCAAAGCTCTTGCAGTGATGGGGAACCACGAATTCAACACTGTGGCTTGGGCTACTGAAGATCCAGAAAAGTCCGGGGAGTACCTACGCACCCACAACGAAAAGAACCTCAAGCAGCATCGAGCGTTTCTGGAACAAGTAGGTGAGGGAAGCGAACTGCACCGGAGCATGATCAAGTGGTTCAAAACTCTACCAGTTTATCTGGATCTACCCGACTTCCGTGTGGTGCATGCTTGCTGGCATCCGGAAATGGTTTCGTTGATCGGAAATTACACCGATTCAAGCAATCGGTTATTGCAAGAATCCTGGGTTGAGGCCAGCCGAAAGGGCTCCGAAACCTATGATGCGATTGAAACTTTGCTTAAGGGCCTGGAAATCCCTCTGCCCGGAGATCACCACTTCTTCGATAAAGACAGAAACAAGCGAACCAACATTCGTGCCGAGTGGTGGCGCCGGGGTAAGTTGACCTACCGGGATTTAGCCATGGTACCGGGTGATGTGATCAAAGAAATTCCGCACGAGCCCATTGAAGCTGATGTCCTTCCTGGCTACGACGGCGAAAAACCCGTGTTTGTGGGGCATTACTGGATGAGCGGTGAGCCTAAACCTCTAAGTGATCATATTGCTTGCCTGGACTACAGCGTTGCAGGCGATCACGGTGGGAAATTATGTGCGTACCGGTTTGATGGAGAGCAGATTCTCGCCGCAAATAAGTTCGTTTGGGTCCATGCGTAACTGCTCGTTAATTTAAGAAAAAGGTTGTTTTTGCGAATTTTATTGGGCCCGGAGAGCCGCTAAAGTCGGTATATGATCAATAGATTTGAAACGAATAATAATAGATGTAAAAGGACTTATGCATGGATGTCGATAGGCGCAGCAAATCCAAAGCCTGGATTAATGAGTTTCTGTTCGTCAGAGGAATGATTGGAGGGCCTGACGCGAGCCCCCTTTATCACTACCACGTTACCGACGAGGAATACTCAGAACTACCAACCATTCTTCGGCAATCCATTCCAGACGTCGAAAGCCCTTCCTTCTCTGGCTACTGGTCAGCTGTGTTTTGTCTCTTCGTGGCTGAAAAGTACCGGCGTGAATACGACGGAACTAACCTTGGTTGGTCCTGGAGCGGCTTTGAGAAACCACTCTCAGTAGAGCTCCCGAGCCGGCTTCACAGTGAGATCGTCAGAAAAGGCTTGGAATTCTGGAAGCGCCCCATCCGTCAGAGAGCAAATGGTTACGACTATCTGGGTTCATTGTTTGATGAGGGTGGTTTGCCTTGGCGGCTAATTAAGAGCCACACCCATGGGTTTGGGCGTGCAGTTAGAGGAGCGGTTTCAAGCTATTACAGAGTCAAGCAATTTGGTGGTGACGTTGTATCCGTTGTTTCCGATTACTCGCACCATTTTCCGCAAACCTTCAGAACGCATGACAAATATTTACTCATCGCCTCCATCGTGGATTGGTTGATGGATCTCGCCGAGGCCCATCCATTATCGTCGGTTGATAACCCCGCCGATTACCTAGACGAGAAAGCTCCGGAGTGGCGAAAGCAGTCGCCACTACCAGTAAGTGAGGGCAATGCTCGCAATCTAATCAATGAGTGGCTGAAGGATGCAGGAAGGAGTCGCTCTGAGAAAAAACGCCTTGAGGCAGATGAGAAAAATTGGACCTGTGAGCACTGGTTGAAAGGTACCTACCAGAAATGGGCAATCGAAACAGAAGTTTTCTTGCCAGCAGAAATAACAATTGAACTGGAAGGGCACAGCATTCAGAGCACCAGGCTTGAAATTGCGTTTTACGAGGGTGACAGCCTGCTGAAGCGCTCTGGGATAGCCCACGGCAAGGTCAACGATGATCGCTCTCAAATAAGCGTCAAGATCAACTCACGGGCGATACCAGTGGTTCGTTCAAAACCTGAGCTTCCGCTAACAGTTCAGTTCCTTTCGAATGGCCATCGTATCCACGCCTCCTATTTCGAGGGAAGCGAGCTTGATTATGAATCTTTGCCGATGGTTTTTGTTGAGGAAAGCGACCAACTGAAGCTTATCTCAACCGCATCGGTAACCATTCCGGCCTCTCATGCCGTGGTGAGGATTCCCCCGGCGCTGGATCTTGAGGATGGCGTTGAGTACGGCGAATTAGGGGAGGACCAGTCGGCTGGTAAGTGGATCGATATTTCGAACGACATTACGTTAAGTGGACAGGGTTCAAAAGTAATGCTGCGTTTCGACCCAACGGCGTCGATCACAAAGCCCACTCTGGCAGGCACCGTGGCGCTCTACGATACTCTTCCGAACCTGGTTTATAGGGGCTGGCCAAGTGTCAAATCGTTCGGATTTGAAGGGGAATCAGGGTATCGACTGCTCGCGAACGGAATCCCCCTTGAATTCGACTATCAACAAAATGAAGTAGGTAGTTTCCATTTGAGTGCCCTTGGTGGGTCAGGCGAAACCTTACTTCGCAGGAAGATTGGTGTAATACCGAGGGATTTGAGAGTCATGTCCGTTCCGGCTTCCTCAAATAGCCACGCAAGGATTATCCTTAGAAGTTCCAGAAGGCTCTCCGTTCGGCTGATGGATGAAAGCATCAGAGCGGAGGAGCAAGAGACCCCGGACGGTTATGTGATAACAATGGAGCCGAGGTCAGGGCGCCAGGTACCGGAAAAGGTCCGAGTCGCATTGGTGGACGGCATCCATCCGGGCGAGCCGGTGATTCTGAGGTTGCCTTACCCAAAGACTGGAGTTCAGCTTTTCGATGACGAAGGCAAAGAGGTCAAGGGCGGCTTGATATCCCTGGATCAGCTTATCGAAATGTCGATGACGCTGACGCCAAAGCCGGATACCAAAGAACAGTTCTTTGTTTCTCTGGAACTCGTCTGTCAGCACCTTCCGAATTTCCGCCGTCACTATCCGTTCACGGTGAACAGTCAGGCTCAGAGAATCAGTCTCTATGCGTTCCAGGAAGATATTCAGCAGATGCTTGGGACGACCTCCAATCAGGATGCATTTGTTCGTATCAGCGTCGAGACAGATCGCATTCTCAAACAGGTGAATATTGTCCGCTACAACGCCAGGCTTGAGGGTCCTACAGCGTTAGGCCGGCTCGAAGTGATCACTGACACTCTGAGCGAACTGGGAGATTCTGTCCAGGTCTCTGGTATGCGGCTCGATGATCCCCGCGCGGCTCCGGTTGAAGTTCCAGAAAGATCATCCCAAGGGGTGGGCATGGGCGTATTTGAAATTCCCGCAAAAATGATGAAAAACGGCCCCTGGTTGCTCTATCCCCCGGCTGCATCCAGCGTCAAATTTCGGCCGACGGTGTGGGTTACGGAAGATTTAATGGACACGTCCGAGGCTCAGGCCAATACATTGCACTCGGCCGCTAAAAAATTTCACCCCTCGGGTAACCCTCATGTGTTTGACGAAGTCATCTCTGCGATGGCAGAGGATTTTTCACACAGTGGTTGGGATTATCTTCGGGCCCTCAAAGACGACTACAGTGCATTGCCATTATCTGCATTTGAAAGCTGGAAGGCTCTGGCGAACAACACTTCAGCTATTGCAGCTGCTGTTTTCCGGCTTGAGTTTGATCCCGCATTCTGCAGGCGCCTGAGCAATGAGCTGGCGGTGATTTGGGAGACTGTGGATGTCGCGACTTGGATCAGGGTCAGGTCAGCTCAGTATGACTTTCTTCTCGAACAAGGCATTCCGGAAGAGTTCTCAGAACGGCTCATTGACGATCGGGTCAATAGTGTTGCGACCACGATTCCGTGTTTTATGTACCTCGCCAATTACCTTAAAGAACCGAAGCACGTGAATTTGCAGCAGGTGCCTTGCTTCCTTGCCAAGGAATGGTTTAAGGATCTGCGCCGGAGTCATGCTGACGATCAACGATGGCCGGAATGGTTCGGGGTAGAGCTCACCAACTGGGTTCACCAACAGGAGTTGTCAGCTGAGATCAAATCCCTCCCGGACGTTAGCTTTTCAAGAGCCGTTGCGTTTCTACCCGTATTCATGGCGGCGGTCACGGCAGGAAAAGCGAAGTTTACCGACCTCACAGAGTCGCTTCCTGAACTGAGGTTCGCTGTACGTGTTCTCTCGGATTTCGATCGCGACGCCTGGTATGAACCAACGTATTCGCTCGTGCTCTCAAACCTTTTGCTCGAAACAGAAGAATAAGGAACCGAAATGAGTGGTTATTTCAAGGATCTAGTTAACCAATCACTAGAGCGTACCCGGGAGTCCACGCTCAGTATCCTGGGTTTGGGTGATTCCGGGCTGCGAGCACATTTGGCAAAGCAAATGAGCAACCAGTTGGGCGAGGAGGGGTGTTTCCTCGCGCCACCTGTGTTCGAGCACACCTTCGGATGGGAACCGGGAAACATTACCTTTAAGGCGTTAGAGGGCGATTTGCTTAGCAGGGAAGTCATCTCTGCTTTGGCCGATGCGCCCAACGAAAATTATCGGTTTGACCCGAATATAAAGCCCTACACGCACCAGCTGACGGCATGGCGAACGTTGCTTGCTGAAAAGCCCAAGTCTGCTGTCATTACTACAGGCACGGGGTCCGGTAAAACCGAGTGTTTCATGATCCCGATTCTGCAGGATCTTGTGAGTGAATATCAGCAGACAAAGAGACCACTGCAAGGCGTGCGAGCGCTTTTTCTTTATCCTCTGAACGCACTGATCAATTCCCAGCGCGAACGTCTCGATGCCTGGACCCGACCGTTCGATAAGAACATCCGGTTTTGCCTCTACAACGGCAACACGAAAGAATCGAGAACTTCCGTGCGGAAAGAGCAGAACGAGACTCCCAATCAGATTCTCTCAAGGGAGGAGTTGAGGGAGCATCCGTCACCTATTCTGATGACCAACGCGACCATGCTTGAATACATGCTGGTGCGTCAGGTGGATGACCCAATCATTCAGAAGTCGAGGGAAGCCCAATCTCTTCGCTGGATCGTTCTTGACGAGGCGCACACTTATATCGGATCTCAAGCCGCTGAGCTTTCGCTGCTGCTGCGCCGGGTAGTCGAAGCTTTCGGTCGCGAAGCCTCAGATATCCGGTTTGTCGCCACATCTGCGACCATCGCAGATGAGAAAGCTGAAGAACGACTGAGGGAATACCTAGCAGGTCTGGCGGGAGTCCCCACCGGCCAGGTGGTCGTAATCGGTGGTCAGCGTCAGGTTCCGGAGATTCGGTTTGACGGCGACGACAATGGCATGTCGCTGGCAAAGTTGAAATCGATTGAGGCGGGAAGCACAACCTCGGCCAAGAGATTCGATGCCCTCTGCGAATCCAGAACGGCACAGCTGATCCGGAACACGGTGGTCAACTCACCAAAGCCCGTGACCCTCAACGATCTCATCGGCTCTACGGGTCCTTTGCTGCTAAGTCAGAACGCTATTGAGCAACAGCAGGAGCTTTTGGAGTGGTTGGATCTGCTGACCGATACCAAACCGTCGGATAAACAGGAGCCTTTCCTCAAATTAAGGGCCCACTTGTTTCAACGCATGCTTCATGGACTCTGGAGCTGCGTAAATCCTAGGTGCTCTGCAAAATCCGAGGATCTCAAAGACTGGCCATTCGGTCAGGTTTACGTCCAGCAGCGCGGGAAATGTGACTGTGGTTCGCCCGTCTACGAGGCCGGCTTTTGTGATGACTGCAAGACACCTCACCTGACGGCAGAGCATGCCCATCCGTACCTACGTCAGGCCAGTCCCTATGTCGGTGATGAGTTCTCCTTGCAGGAAGATGACTCGGATGACAGTGGCCCTTCTGACAGCGCCGGAAGCTCATTGAAAGGGCGTACCGTCATTGCGCCAAAACCCCACGAAGCCTTCGTTTCTGAAGACCTGGATCTCGATACGGCAGAGCTTGGGAAGCTGGACGCCGAGAACAGCATTACGATTTCCCAGGCGGACGAACATGATTCGATCTGCGTGAATTGCGGTAGCGCTGGCAAAACCCCAGGGGGCTTTCTGCGCAAGTCGTATCTGGGATCGCCTTTCTACGTCAGTAACGCCGTGCCAACGGTTCTGGAGTTCTGTCCTGACCCTTCCCGCAAAGATTGCGATGGGGAATCTCCCGAATCACTGCCGGGTCGTGGCCGCAAGCTGATCACGTTTACTGATAGCCGCCAGGGCACAGCTCGTATGGCGGTTCGTATGCAGCAGGAGGCGGAGCGCTCACGTTTAAGAGGACTAGTTTTCCAGATACTTAGAAATAAACAGGCAAAGGCTGATGCCGGCCCTAGAAATGCTCCAACGGCTAGCTATGAAGAATTGATTCGATTGGCTGAGCAACTGGAGAAAAGCGGTATGCACGCGGCTGCTATGGGCGTTAAGGCCGACGCCGAAAAGCTCAAAAGTGGCAGCGCTTTGGATCACAAGCTGGAGGTGCCGTGGTCCGAGCTGGTCGAAGACCTTGCAGCAACAAATGACCTTAAGTATTCGATCTTGGATTACAACCGCTACGCTAATCCCCAGTTGTTCAAGGGTAGCGAAGGCAGCTATTCCATGGCGCGGGTCCTCCTCTTACGAGAATACGCCCGCCGGCCCAAGAACCAGAACAGTACGGAAACGCTGGGTCTCGTGGCTGTTGGCTACAAAGGCCTGGAGCAGATCACCAATACGCCAGATTTCTGGTCGGAAACTCCGGCTCCCTCGGCGGATGGCAAAAGCGAAGCCCGGTTAACCCTGGAAGACTGGAAAGATTTTCTGAAAGTCGCGTTGGACTTCTACGTTCGGGAAAACACCTTTCTCCGTTTCGGAGAAACGGAACGCTCTTGGATGGGCGCGCGGTTTGCACCCAAAGAGCTATACGCCCCGGGCAGCGATGTCAGCGGCACCAGAGACAAGGCGTGGCCCCAGCTTCAAAAGGGTTCGCAGTCTCGCCTGGTTAAGCTGCTATCTCTCGGAACAGGTTTGACTACTGACCTGGAATCGGATCGTAACAAGCTGAACGGGTGGCTCAAGGCTGCCTGGCAAGCATTGGTGAAAGCCCAGATCCTGCAAACTCAGGGAGGGGGTTACGCGGTTACACGCGAAACAATGACATTCTCTCTGCCCAAGTCGGCTTGGGTATGCCCGGTCACAAACCGGCTCATCGACACCACATTTCGTGGGCTGACACCCTACCTGCCCAACAAAGCCGAAGCAGAAAAGTATCGATGCACAAAAATTGAGATGCCTGAATTCACGTCGCTTGCCCCAGAAGGGGAGACGGAAGGTGTGCTCCGGGCTATCCGAAACCGTGTCGCGGCAAATGACGTTATTGCGTCACTTCGAGAGCAAAACCTTTGGACAGATATTTCAGATCGCACGGCTGAGGGTGGCTTTTACTACCGAACCGCCGAACATTCCGCCCAGCAAGCTGCAGAGCGCCTGCAGAAATACGAGGACGACTTCAAAAAAGGCAAAATCAACGTTCTCAACTGTTCCACCACCATGGAGATGGGCGTCGACATTGGCGGCATTTCGGCGGTGGTAATGAATAACGTACCTCCCCACCCAGCCAATTATCTCCAGCGAGCAGGTCGGGCTGGTCGGCGCAGCGAGCCGAGAGCCGTTGCCTACACCCTGTGTAAACCGGATCCGCACAATACCCGGGCCTTCCAGAATCCCCAGTGGCCTTGGGTAACGGCCATTCCCGCACCGGTGATTACCCTCAGTGCGGCACCATTGGTGCAACGGCACGTGAACTCCTTCCTGCTGGCAAACTTCCTCAAGTCCGAAACGGACAGTGACGATGATCGCACGCGCTTAAACGTTCATTGGTTCTTCGGTGGCAGCCCATCGGTGTGCGAACGGTTTGTCGATTGGCTGGATACCCTTGCGGCCGGGTCCTCCGAGAATGAGGTAGTAAGAGGGGTTGGCCGGATCACGCGAGAAAACACCGCGCTATCAGCGACATCCTTTGCCGTGTTGGCTGCTGACTGTAAAGAAGCGATCCAGCAATTGTCATCGTCCTGGCGGGAAGAATATCGCCGCTTGAACGAACGGCATCGCGATGCGTCGGATGATGCATACAAAAAAGCATTGGAACTTGAGAAAAAACGCCACGAAGAAGAATACCTGCTGCGGGACCTGGCGGCTCGCGCCTTCCTGCCCGGTTATGGCTTCCCCACAGACGTGGTAAACCTCAATACCTACAACGTCGAAGATTTCATAGATAAGAGTACCCGCAAGCAAGAAAAGTCCCGCGAGGACAACATCTTTACCTACAAGGAAAAACCATCACGGGGCCTACCAATTGCCATCCGGGAATACGCACCCGGTGCCCAGGTCGTTATTGATGGCCGGGTGTACCGCTCTGCCGGGGTGACGCTGTATTCCTATTACGATAGCGCCCAGGGAGGGACACAGAAGTTCGATCTGGCCTGGAGTTGCCAGAATTGCGGTGCGCATGGCTACCGAGAGTACGCCTACGTGAACAGCGATGAGCTGTCATGCACACAATGCCATAGCATGATTAACCCGAAATACGTCAAGCAGGTGCTTAGGCCCGCTGGCTTTACCACGGATTTCTACGATTCAACGAGCAACGATGTCACTTCTCAGAAGTTCATCCCCGTTGAGAAGCCCCGGATCAGTGTAGATGAGAATGTGATTTCGCTGCCTGACGAACGCTGCGGTTTCATCCGGTTTGGTGACAAAGGGCATGTTTTCCATCACTCGGGCGGTGAAAACGGGACGGGGTACGCCGTCTGCCTGAGCTGTGGGCGAGCGGATTCCATGTCCGCCAATCACGAAATACCGCGTGATCTCCAGCCTGACAAGTTCCACCGGCCCATTGGCGGGAATGCGGGTAGCCATAAAGAGAAGGATTGTTCCGGTGAACAGGTAAAGTCCGGGATTTACTTTGGTTATCAGGCCCAGACAGATGTGCTGGAGCTGATTCTCAAAAGCCCGATTACCGGTGAATGGATACCGGCCTCAGAAGACGGCCGGGTTATTGCCACAACCCTGGCGGTCGCGTTGAGGGATACCATTGCCGACCAACTCGGCATCGCGACCACCGAAATGGGCTTCGGGGTCCGGCAAGACAAAGACCTCGACACAGGCGCAACCCGTTACGTTATTCAGGTTTATGATGACGTCGCCGGCGGTGCGGGCTTTGTTCTGACCGGATTAGAGAATCTGGCAGAACTGATTGAAAAGACGCTCAAAAAGCTTGAGTGCCCGGCGAACTGTGACAATGTCTGTTCGGCCTGCCTTGCCAGCAAAGACAGCCGGGTGGAGTTCGATGAGCTCAACCGTAAGGCTGCACTGGAATGGGTGGCTCACAGCGGCATCAGAGATCATCTGAGCCTGCCTGAGCCATTCGCATCTGTTCCGGGCGCAGCCTACTGGCCCTACGATCCTGAGCGCTTCGTCCGGCATTGGATCAATAAAGGCGCTCAGGCGGTTGCGCTCCGCCTGAAAGGTGAGCCTGAGGCATGGGATCTCGGCAATCCCGAGTTCCGGCGTAAACTGATGAGCTGGCGGGCAATCGACGGCCTTAGAGTTCGATTGATTTTACCCAAAGGCGCTGATTTAACGGAAGAAGTGAAGCAGGAGCTCTCCATTCTCGGGCGGTTTGGGATTGACGTTGCTGAATCCAGCGACGACCATCCCAACCCGGACATCAGGATGCCGCTGCAGTTTGAAATCGAGAGTGGTGAGCCTGTCACGCTGATCACCAACAGCACGACCTCCCAGAGCCCGGGTGAAGCTTGGCTGAGCGGAGACGATCAATCCCTCTGGGTATATACCCAACAGGAGCCCGTCTTCAGCAGTGAAGCACTGGATATGACAGGCTGGTCAGCACAGCCGACGGGCGCTGCAGTGGTAGAATTGACGACGGATTTGAACGGCTCCGTGAAGGATCTGCCGGGGAAGTTCTGGATGTTGCTGGAGCATCACGCGCCGAGCTATGCGGAAGCCATTAAGAAGGACAATGTCGTCTCACTGACCTATGAGGACCGTTACCTTAAATCGCCTTGGGCCGTGGTGTTGCTAGCAAGTGTTCTCAAAGCACTAAAGCCCTCTGCGGAAACCTCTGTTTCTGTCATCACGATGCCTGGCGACGGTCGGGTAGAGAGTCGGTTTGCCAAGCACGACTGGAAAGATGCTCAGACTCATCAGGTGGTTTCAGGCACTTTCCTTCGCGCCACTTTGAAAGTTGGGCAGGTGGACTTCCGAGTGCATAACGACAGGCGCGATCTCACTCATCGCCGAGTTCTGAGTGTTGGGCTGGCATCCGGGCGCACCATCAAGCTCGCGTTCGACCAGGGAATGGGTTACTGGGACATGAAGTCCTTCCGTCGCGATCTCAAATGGTTCGATTTTGAGCTGGGTTTTGAAGGTCAGGTGCATAGAATGCTGGAACTCGAAACGGACGGCCGCATCGTTAATACCGGTGGCTGGCCAACGGACATTGCTATTTACGAAGACAATCACTCATTACCGGAAAGATAATGTTCGAACAAACCTTCAGAAATATTGATGACGTCCTCTGGAAAGAGGCGGGCTGTGCTACGGAGCTTGATTACACCGAGCAAACCTCCTGGATGCTGTTCCTCAAGTATCTCGACGACCTAGAGTTCGAGCGTTCTCAGGAGGCTGAACTGCGTGGCCAGTCCTATCAGTTCATCATTGATGAAGACCATCGCTGGTCGAAATGGGCCGCGCCCAAGAAAGCCGATGGTAGCTTCGATCACGACAACGCGCTGACAGGTGACGACCTGATCCAGTACGTTAACTTCGAGTTGTTTCCGTACCTGCATGGCTTTAAGGAACGTGCCTCTGGCACTGATACCATCGAATACAAGATTGGTGAGATTTTCGGCGAGATCCGCAATAAGTTCGCCAGCGGTTATAGCCTGCGGGATGCGTTAGAATTGATCGATACCCTCAGTTTTGGCTCTCAGGCGGAAAAGCACGAGCTTTCTCATCTATATGAGGTAAAAATCCGCAACATGGGCAATGCCGGGCGTAATGGCGGAGAGTATTACACCCCGCGTCCGTTGATCCGCGCCATGATCAAAGTGATCAACCCCCGAATCGGTGAGCGTATCTACGATGCGGCTGCCGGCTCCGCGGGCTTCCTGTGCGAGGCCCACGATTACCTGCGCTATGGCCCGGATGGGGAGGGTGATGATCGTCGGCTTTCAACGGAGGATCTGGAAACACTCCAGACCCGCACCCTCTACGCGAAGGAAAAGAAGAGTCTGCCCTATGTGATCGGGATCATGAACATGATCCTGCACGGCATCGAAACACCCAACATTGTGCACACCAACAGCTTAACCGAAAACCTGAGCGACATTCAGGAGAAAGACCGCTTCGACGTGATTCTTGCCAACCCACCTTTTGGGGGTAAGGAACGTAAGGAAATCCAGCAGAACTTCCCAATCAAGACGGGGGAAACAGCTTTCCTCTTTCTGCAGCATTTTATGAAGTACCTAAAAGCGGGCGGCCGCGCGGCAGTGGTTATCAAAAATACCTTTTTGTCGAACTCGGATGCTCGTGCCTTACGCATGGAGCTGTTAAAGCATTGCAACCTGCACACCATTCTTGACTGTCCCGGTGGTACATTCCTTGGCGCAGGGGTGAAAACTGTTGTGCTTTTCTTCGAGAAAGGCTCGCCGACACAGGATATTTGGTACTACCAGCTCGACCCAGGCCGCAGCCTGGGCAAGACTAACCCGCTGAATGACCACGACCTGAAAGACTTTGTCGTGCGGCAGAAACGTTTTGAAGACTCCGAGAATTCCTGGACCGTCAGCATCAACGAGGTGGATACGGACACCTTCGACCTGTCGGTAAAGAACCCGAATAAAGGTGAGGAAGAACCGCTTCGTGATCCAGAGGTGATCATTAACGAGATCGAGACCTTGGATAAAGAAAGCGAGGAGATTCTAGAAGGTATTCGGAGAATGTTATGAGCTGGGAGCGGCAATTAGTTGAGTTACAAGAAGTCGCCGATATTCGATATGGATTCACAGCAAAGGCCTCTTGGGATGGGGTGGGGCCAAAGTTTCTTCGTATCACTGATATTCAGGATGGGGAAGTTCATTGGGATGGTGTTCCATCTGTACAGTTGGAAGATAAGGATTTTGAGAAGCATCGGTTGATTTCAGGCGATATTGTTTTTGCGCGGACTGGTGCAACTACCGGGAAAAGCTACCTGATCTCAAAGCCACCCAAAGCCGTTCCTGCTTCCTATCTTATAAGGCTACGTTTGCAGGATAGCTGCCTACTGCCGGAGTACGTGTCTTATTTTTTCCAAACCGAGTCCTACTGGAAAACCATTAAAGCAGGCACAAGCGGAAGCGCACAAGGAGGTTTTAATGCGTCAAAGCTTGCCGGTTTGAAAATTCCACGATTCCCATTATCCGAGCAAAAACGAATCGTTGCCAACCTCGATGAAGCCTTCGCGGGCATTGACGAGGCGATCGCCAACACCGAAAAGAACCTCGCCAATGCTCGGGAGTTGTTTGATAGTTTCCTTATTGCCGCATTTGAAAAACTCTCGGGCTCCCGTCCCAAAAAACAGCTAGGAAATATTGTTGAGCTGATCTCGGGGCAACACATCGACAAGCGAGACTACAACCTTGAGCATCGAGGTATTGGCTATTTGACTGGGCCAGCCGACTTTGGGAAACGGTACCCCGCAGTGTCAAAGTGGACCGAACTACCCAAAAGAATGGCAAATAAAGGCGATATCCTGATAACCGTCAAAGGCTCAGGTGTAGGGAAGCTTAACATGATGATTGAATCTGAGTTGGCCATTAGCCGCCAACTGATGGCAATACGAGCAAAGCACATTAACTCTGAATTCCTTTATGCATTCTTAAGCCTGAAAAAAAGGTACTTTCAGGATTTATCCAACGGGGCGGCTATCCCCGGAATCTCAAGGGACGATGTCCTTAAGCTATCGATACCCGTTCCTACGGAAGATGAACAAAGTGAAGTCGTTGCCTCTCTCGTCGATGTAGGAAATGAAGTCGAGAGGCTTAAAAAGGGCTACGAGAGAAAGCTATCTTCCTTAGCGGAGTTAAAGCAGTCGCTTCTTCGGATGGCCTTCACGGGAGAGCTAACAGGGAGCTCGGCCGAGAAGAAAATGGAAGAGGCCGTTTCATGAACGAAGCCGAAACCCGCGCCGAACTGATCGATCCCGCCCTGAAAGTCGCAGGGTGGGGTGTGATTGGTGCTAGCCGCATACGCCGCGAGGTCATCGCACCGGGACGTCTGCAGGGTGGTGGACGGCGCGGGCAATCGGACATTGCCGACTATGTACTGATCTACAAAGGTCAGAAACTGGCAGTGATCGAAGCCAAGAAGCGTTCTCTGTCAGTAACCGAAGGGCTCGCTCAAGCCAAACGCTATGCTGAGCGTTTACAGGCGCGATTTGCCTACAGCACCAACGGTGATGGCATCTATCGGGTGGATCTGGCGACGGGTGAGGAAGGCCCGGTAGAAAGCTACCCTACGCCTGAGGAGCTCTGGACGGAGACCTTCGCCGAACAGAATGTCTGGCGTGAGCGATTCGGTGCCGTGCCTTTTGAAGACAAAGGTGGTTTCTGGGAACCGCGGTACTACCAGCACAACGCCATCACTCAGGCCCTGGAAGCTGTCGCAGATGGGCGTGATCGTGTGCTGCTGACGTTGGCTACCGGAACGGGCAAAACCGCTATTGCGTTCCAGATTACCTGGAAGTTGTTCCATGCCCGCTGGAGCCGGTCAGCTCAGGCGTCCGGAGAGCCCGGCCGTCGACCACGCATTCTTTTTCTGGCAGACCGGAATATCCTCGCCAATCAGGCTTTTAATGACTTCTCGGCTTTCTCGCAGGATGCGCTGGTACGCATTGATCCGGAGACCATTCGCAAGAGGGGCCGGGTGCCGAAGAATGGCAGCATCTTTTTCACCATTTTCCAGACTTTTATGACCGGTCGGGACGAAAATGGCGATGCCGCACCGAATTTCGGCGATTACCCGTCGGACTTTTTCGATTTCATCATTATTGATGAGTGCCACCGTGGTGGCGCCAACGATGAGAGCAACTGGCGCGGCATTCTGGAGTATTTCAGCCCCGCCGTTCAGTTGGGGCTCACCGCAACTCCGAAGCGCGACCACAACGCAGATACCTATGCGTACTTCGGCGAACCAGTGTATGTCTATTCCCTGAAGGAGGGCATCAACGACGGCTACCTGACACCCTTCAAGGTCAGGCAGATTGCCACCACGCTTGACGATTATGTCTACACCAGTGACGACGATGTGGTGGAGGGCGAGATTGATGAAGGTAAACGGTATACGGAAACCGACTTCAATCGGGTGATCGAGATTGAGGCACGGGAGAAGTACAGGGTCCGTGTTTTCATGGATCAGATTGATCAACGCGAAAAGACCATTGTGTTCTGCGCTACTCAAGAGCACGCACTAGCAGTGCGGGACCTGGTCAACCAGATGAAAACCAGCAAAGACCCTCATTACTGCGAGCGGGTCACGGCTGATGACGGAGCAGAGGGTGAGCGTTTCCTGAAACAGTTCCAGGATAACGAGAAGACCATTCCTACCATTCTGACCACCTCCCAGAAGCTGTCCACGGGTGTGGACGCGCGTAACGTGCGCAACATTGTCTTGATGCGCCCGGTGAACTCGATGATTGAATTCAAACAGATTATCGGCCGGGGCACGAGGCTGTTCGACGGCAAGGATTACTTCACCATCTACGACTTCGTTCGGGCGCACGAGCATTTCAACGATCCAGAATGGGACGGCGACCCGATCCCGCCAGAGCCTTGCGAGCAATGCGGTGAAACCCCGTGCAAATGCGCCGTCGAGCCACCCAAGCCTTGCCCGGTATGCGAAGAACGGCCCTGTATTTGTGAAAAGGAAGCCCCGGAACCCTGCCCGGAATGTGGCCAGC
Source organism: Marinobacter sp. L-80 (assembly GCF_056859395.1). Lineage (NCBI taxonomy): Bacteria > Pseudomonadati > Pseudomonadota > Gammaproteobacteria > Pseudomonadales > Marinobacteraceae > Marinobacter > Marinobacter sp. L-80. Next base: position 2,682 of record NZ_JBSXOI010000035.1, on the reverse strand, counting down.
GCCCCTGCGTTTGTCAGAAGAAAAAGAAGGTGAAGATCAAACTAGCGGATGGCAAAGAGAGAACCATCCAGCACATGACCGCCACCAGTTTCTGGAGCCCGGATGGCAAGCCGATGTCGGCTGCAGAGTTCATTCAGCGTCTATACGGCGATCTTCCGGAATGGTTCGCAGATGAGGAAAAGCTGCGGGATATCTGGAGTAAGCCGGACACTCGGAAAAGGTTGCTGGAGGGCTTGGAAGAAAAGGGATACGGACTGGAGCAGCTAAAAGAAATTGGGAAGATGATCGAGGCGGAGAAAAGCGACATCTACGACGTTCTCGCCTTCATTGCTTTCAATATGCCACCGATTTCCCGGTCAGAGCGTGTGGCTGCTCACCGCGGGCAGATCTACAGTCAGCACGATTATCGGCAGCACGAATTCCTTGAGTTTGTATTGGATCACTATGTTGCTCGCGGCGTAACCGAGCTGGACCCCGAAAAGTTGCCACAGTTGATTGAGCTTAAATATCACAGTGTGAAGGATGCGGTCCGTGAGCTTGGGCCTGTGAGCGATATTCGGGAGATGTTTATAGGGTTTCAGAAGAATCTTTACTAACGTATGGCAGGTCCCGAAGGAGTCGGAGTGGAAACCGCAGCACCACAATCGAGTCGCCAAACTTTGGCACAGTTGTTCGACGTTAGATCAGATGTTCTCTCAGATCTAAGAAGTCTCATCGATTCCTGGCGTGGTTTTAATGGAATGATTCAGGGCGCAGCTACATTCTCTATTGTGGTAGATACCAACGTGGTGATTGGAGATCTGCTCTGGCTGGTGGTTAAACGCCGTAATCCAGAAGCGAGAACAGAGCTGATGGAGATAATCGCTGCAGGAACAGCAGTGGTTTACGTGCCGCCAAGGTTATTGCAGGAGGTTCGGGAGCAGATTCCTCTGATTGCCGCGGACAAAGGTTTAGACGCAGAGAAGCTCTTTGCTGAATGGGAAAACTACCGGACTAGTCTTGTGGTGATGGATCCCGGCCAGGATACCATTCGTGCCCATGCGGAGGGTGTAGATCCTGACGATGCTGATTTTGTGGCGTTGGAGCAGACCATGTCTGCTGCGGGTATTTTTAGCAAGGACAAACATATCGCCATGATGGGTGGTAACCAGATTTCTATCGAAACTATCACTTCGCTCCGCGATTATTCGAGGGCAACGGCCATTGAACTGACTCTCAAAGTAAATGGATTGGTTTTGACGCTTCTTGGCGCCGCTGCTATTCGCAGCCTTTTCGCTGGTTGCCGGGCACTAATTGAGAGCCTAGCTCGTGCTCCTGAATGGGTGAAAATGGCGTTGTTGATTGGTGGGGCTTTTGCAGCTTTACATCCAGGCACTCGAGAATATCTGACTCGTCAGTTGAAATCCGCATTTGACGGAATTCGTGGGGTAAGTCCTGATGTCGTTGAGGAGTTAGGTGCGGCCATTGCTTTGATGCAGAACCACCAGAGTCTCGCCATGGAGCATCTGGATAGCGCTATGAGACAGCTTGAAAGAAATAGCCTTGGGGATTTCGAACCAAAACCGGTACCGCACGGGAATAACACGCAAAAGAGGTGATTCTCTCAAGCAAGAGATCACGATCTTCACGTTTTAGGTCTTATAAGGTTGTTATGGACATTTCGCCGGACAAACAGAATATAGATGCGGTGTTTTCGAACACACTTTATCACATCGATTTTTATCAGCGGGATTATCGATGGAATGACGAGCCAGTGCTTCGATTACTGGATGATATTTTCTATAAATTTAATGAGCACTATGCAGAAAATAGCTCTTTGCCTCCGAGCGCGGAAGTGATTGATGCTAAATATTCTTGGTATTACCTAAACACCTATGTAACCAATAAAGTTGATGGGAAAGTTTTTGTGGTAGATGGGCAGCAGCGCCTTACCACTTTGTCTCTAATCCTAATTAAGCTCTTGCATCTGGCCAAGGAGCATGACTCTAAGGCCGTTAAATGGCTGGACAATAAAATTTCGGGGCAGTCGGGCTTTGAAAGCCGCTTCTGGATGAATCATGAGGCACATCGTGAGACTCAGCAGGCGATTTACGACAACGAACTTGAGAATGTCGACACATCCAAGGGTATCACTTCGGTCAACATGGTGAAGAACTTCCATACGATAAGCCGATGGTTGGAAAAGGACCTGACGACCAAGCATAAATTAGAAACCTTCATCTTCTATTATCTGCGACGGCTTGTACTGATTAATCTTACGGTAGAACAGACCGATGTTCCGATGGTTTTTGAGGTGATCAATGATCGCGGGGTCCGGCTGAAACCATACGAAATTCTGAAGGGCAAGCTCCTGGGACAGATCGATAAAACAGTGATGGCCTCAAAGAATTATAACCGTCTTTGGGAAGAGAACATTCGGGCGATTAATGCCTTTGATGAGGATGAGGCAGATCGGTTTTTCCGGTTTTACCTCAAAGCGAAGTTTGCGAATTCGAGGGCAGAAGGACAGAGATTTGATGGTGATTATCATCGATTGATTTTTAGGGAAGGTCTGAATAACCGCTGATTTTTGCCGATGCTGGTTTTAGCCTGCAAAAAATCGAAAATTCAGACGCTATTCTCCCGCTATTTATGTGTTTTTTTGCCCGTTTCCCGCCATTTTGGCGGAAAACAGGCACACTG
>NZ_JBSXOI010000034.1:0-7244 GCF_056859395.1 Marinobacter sp. L-80 | reverse complement strand
ACTGCCGCTCAGGCTCACCACCCTCACAGTAGGTGGGATTGGTTCGTTACTTCCTCATGAAGCACCGGTTCAATATTCCAGATAGACTCGTGGTCCATTTGAGCTTCCATGCTCGCCCTGGACTCCGGGCACACGATAGGTTATATCTCCAGTCCATACTTGATTGGGCTCCTCTACGTCGAACTCCCGGTCAAGGAGATTCGGAATATCCAGGTGTGGCTGATCGGCCTTCTTGTAAACGTGGCTTGGCGGCTGCGTACTGACCAGCCCCAACTGCTTCATCCGTCGGCTGGCACGGTAACGGCTCAGCGGTATTCCGGCCTGTGTCACCATGCTGGCAATGGTTCTTGCCCCGGCTGAACCCTGGCTGGCCTCGTGTGCCTCGATAACCTGCTCCTGGAGCTCTTGCTCAGCCTCACAGGGCGTTCGATCCCTGTTACGCCATGCCCGGTAACTACTGCGATGCACCCCAAACACCTGACACAGGCGCTGCACCGCATAGCTCTCTTCAAGTCGCTCGATTATCGAGAATTGCTCAGGGAGTCCGACATCAAGAGAGCGGTAGCCTTTTTTAAGATTTCCTTTTCTTCATCCGCCCGACGAAGGCGGCGCTTCAGTTCCTGAATTTCACGCTGCTCTGTGGTCAGGGCCTCGCCTCTGGGTGCCTTGCCAGCCCGCTCGGAACGAAGTTTACGAACCCAGTACTCCATGGTGGATTTGCCAACACCCATGGCATCGCAGGCAGCTTTCACTGTGTATCCCTGGTCGACCACCAATTGAGCAGCCTCCAAACGGAATTCCGGACTGAAGTTTCTAGTTTTCGCCATCGTCTTCACCTGATTCATTATGTGAGTGATCATACACTCAAAATCAGGTGGCCAGATTTACTATGCCACTACACCAAATGCCTGCCTTACTGGATGCTTACGCCTCCGCTATCGCCCACATACTTCAAAAACATCCAAGTGGTGGGCCTCCGAACAAACCAAAATTGAGGCAATGGTGGGGCTAATCCGTAACTCCTGCCATGTAGCCTCAGATTTCCAACGTGCATATCAAGGGTAGTCAATGTTTATCAAGGATAATCAATCATCGTTATAAACAAACGGGCTTCCTGTACGATTCTACGGGAGGCCTGTGCACATCAAGGGCAATCAAGGCCGGAAGACTAACGTAATAACAGCGCAAATGCAGCGAGAGGGAGCGCCCCATGAATTCAATGATTATTCTCTACCGAGCACTAAACAACGACCAACCTTTGATGGCCCAAAAGACCCAATTCGAGACATTATCGTCCGGCTGCCGCCTCTACAACTTGTTGGCGTTCCGAGTAGCCAGATGCAAGCCCAGGGTCGAAGCAAGGCACCTGATGCGTTGAAGTAAAAGAGGGGCAATCGCTACGGGAGCAAAGCCCCGCTGCAGCACACAAGCTTTCAGCAACCTATCGAGTTAGGCTACTCTGACAGCACAAAATATTTCAGCCTCAATTAGTTGCAAACAGGAAGTAACGGGCGGCGAGCACATGGACAAGAAAAAGCTCACAGAACGAGACATTTGCAGCAAGTTCATAAATCCTGCTCTGGATAAAGCAGGCTGGAACATGCACAGCCAGGTACGAGAGGAAGTGTCGTTCACCGCTGGGCGCATCATTGTGCGTGGCAGGCTGCACACCCGTGGCAAACGTCGCCGGGCGGACTACGTTCTCAGCTACAAGAAGAACATGCCCATTGCCATCATTGAGGCCAAGGACAACAACCACAGCCTGGGCGATGGTATGCAGCAGGCATTGGCCTACAGCGACGCCCTGGATGCCCCCTTCGTATTCAGCAGCAACGGCGATGGCTTCCTGTTCCACGACCGCACCGGACTCTTCGGCCAGACTGAAACCACCCTGAGCCTCGACGAATTCCCCTCCCCGGAAACCCTCTGGGAGCTCTACTGCCAGTACAAAGGCATCCACCAGAACGCCCTGCAAACGGTCGAACAGCCTTACTATGATGATGGAAGTGGGCGAACGCCCCGGTATTACCAAACCGTAGCCATCAACCGAACGGTAGAGGCCGTAGCCCGCGGTCAGAACCGCATCCTGCTGGTAATGGCTACCGGCACTGGCAAAACCTTCACTGCCTTCCAGATAATCTGGCGGCTCTGGAAGTCCAAGCAAAAGAAACGCATCCTGTTCCTGGCCGACCGAAACATTTTGGTAGACCAGACCAAGAACAATGATTTCAAGCCCTTCGGCCAGGCCATGACCAAGGTCACCAACCGAACAGTAGACCCGTCCTACGAGATTTACCTGTCGCTCTATCAGGCCGTCACCGGCAGCGAGGACGAGCAGAACATCTACAAACAGTTCTCCCCGGACTTCTTCGACCTGGTGGTTATAGACGAGTGCCACCGCGGTAGCGCCTCTGTAGACTCCGCCTGGCGCCGGATTCTGGAATACTTCTCGGCGGCCACCCACATCGGCCTGACGGCCACACCGAAGGAAACCAAGGAAGTCTCCAACATCGACTACTTCGGCGAGCCGGTTTACACCTACTCCCTGAAGCAAGGCATAGAAGACGGCTTCCTGGCCCCTTACAAAGTCGTGCGTATTGACCTTGACCGTGACCTGCAGGGCTGGCGTCCTAGCAAGGGCCAGACCGACAAGCACGGCGAGCTCATCGACGACCGCATTTACAACCAAAAGGACTTCGACCGGACTCTGGTTTTGGAAAAGCGAACCAAAGTCGTGGCGCAGAAGGTCACAGAGTTCCTAGACCAAACTGACCCTTACCAGAAAACCATCGTGTTCTGCGAAGACATCGACCACGCCGAGCGCATGCGCCAGGCCCTAATCAATTTGAACGCGACGCGGGTTAAAGAGAACCGCAAGTACGTGATGCGCATCACCGGTGACGAACAGGAAGGCAAGGCCGAGCTGGACAACTTTATCAATCCGGAAGAACGCTATCCGGTGATCGCCACCACCAGCAAACTGATGACCACCGGGGTAGATGCTCAGACCTGCAAGCTCATTGTTCTGGACCAGCGCATCCAGTCCATGACCGAGTTCAAGCAAATCATCGGCCGCGGCACCCGCATCAACGACGACTACAACAAACACTGGTTCACCATTCTAGATTTCAAAAAAGCTACCGAGCTGTTTGCAGACCCAGCGTTCGATGGCGACCCAGTAAAAGTCTATGAACCTGGAGCCGGAGACCCCGTTAACCCTGACGACGAAGATGCACCGGAGACTCCCGAGCCGGAGCACGGATGCGGTGAAGAGCCTGGGGGCTATGAAGCAGATCCCGAAGCGGCGTGGGAAACCGACGACCCGAAAGGCGGAGACACTGGTGGCCCGGGCGAAGGCGGCGGAACCGGCGGCCGAACCCGTTACGTTGTAGACAATGTTGAAGTGACCGTTATCGCCGAACGAGTCCAGTACCTAGGCCCGGACGGAAAGCTCATCACCGAGAGCCTGAAGGACTTCACTCGCAAGAAGGTGAAAGAGCAGTACGCCACCCTCACCGACTTCCTCAAGCATTGGAACCAGGCCGACCGCAAACAAGCCATCATCGAAGAACTGGCCGAGCAAGGCGTTATCTGGGACGACCTCATTAAGGATGTCAGCAAAAAGCTGGGCGCGGAACCAGATCCCTTCGATGTAATATGCCATATCGTCTACGACCAACCACCTCTCAGTCGAAAAGAGCGGGCTGAACAGGTGCGCAAGAATAACTACTTCAGTAAATACGAAGGCGCCAGCAGAGAGGTCCTGAGTGCTTTACTGGATAAATACACTGATTCAGGCATAGAGCCCGTCGAAGACGTCAAAGTGCTTACGCTGGCTCCTTTCAGCAAAATTGGAGCGCCAATGGAATTGCTCAACGCATTCGGCGGAAAGCCCGGCTACACAGAAGCCGTCAAAGAGCTCGAAGAAGCGCTCTACAAGCGGGTTCCTTAAAATTTCTAACCACCCTAAATACTTCTGCAAAAATTACGGACTTTCACACCCATGTCGATAAGCACCACCATCAAATCCATCCAGGACATTATGCGCAAAGACGTAGGCGTAGACGGCGACGCCCAGCGCATCGGCCAGTTGGTCTGGATGCTGTTCCTGAAAATATTCGACGATCGGGAACAGGAATGGGAAATGTTTTACGACAACTATCGCTCCCCCATTCCAGAACCCCTACGCTGGCGCAACTGGGCTGCCAACCCGGAAGGCATAACGGGCGAAGACCTCAAGGACTTCATCGACAACAAGCTTTTCCCGGGCCTGCAGAGCCTGGAGCCAGCCGGTGACGATTACCGGGGAGTGGTCATCCGCAACGTGTTCGAGGACGCCTACAACTACATGAAGTCTGGCCAGCTTATGCGCCAGGTCATCAATAAGCTGCAGGACGGTATCGACTTCAACAAATCCGCCGAGCGCCACGAGTTAGGAGACATGTACGAGCAGATCCTCAAAGACCTGCAAAGCGCTGGCAACGCCGGTGAGTTCTACACCCCCCGTGCCGTCACCCAGTTCATGGTGAACCGTGTGGACCCGAAGCTTGATGAAGTGGTGATGGACCCGGCCTGCGGCACAGGTGGTTTCCTAACCTGCACCATCGACCACAAACGCAAGCACTACGTCGAGACCCCGCAGGACGAGCAGACCCTGCAGAGAACCGTCAGAGGCGTTGAAAAGAAACCCCTGCCGCACCTGCTCGCTACTACCAACATGGTCCTGCACGGAATTGAGGTGCCAGACCAGATAAAGCACGACAACACGCTGGCCCGGCCGCTGATTGACTGGGGGCCGAAAGAAAGGGTGGACGTTATCGTGGCCAACCCGCCCTTCGGCGGCATGGAAGAAGACGGCATTGAAACCAACTTCCCTAGTGCCTTCCGCACTCGGGAAACCGCCGACCTGTTCATGACCCTGTTCATCCACCTGCTGCGCGACGGTGGCCGCGCAGCGGTGGTGCTCCCAGACGGCTTTCTGTTCGGCGAAGGCATGAAAACCCGCCTCAAAGAAAAACTGCTGGAAGAATGCAACCTGCACACCATCGTGCGCCTACCCAACGGCGTTTTTAACCCCTACACCGGCATCAAGACCAACCTCCTGTTCTTCAGCAAGGGTAAGCCGACGGAAACCGTCTGGTACTACGAACACCCCTACCCGGAGGGCTACAAGAGCTACAGCAAAACCAAACCCATGAAGTTCTCGGAGTTCCAGACCGAAATCGACTGGTGGGGCACCGAGGCCGACGGCTTCGTCAGCCGGGAGGAAACCGAGCAGGCCTGGAAAGTGTCCATCGACGACATCAAGGCCCGCAACTACAACCTGGACATCAAGAACCCCCATGAAGGGGAGCAGGTCAGCCACGACCCGGACGAACTGCTGGCTAAGTACGAACAGCAACAGACCGAAATCCAAGAAATCCGCCACCAGCTGCGGGATATTCTCGCTGATGCGCTTTCTCACAATAGCGATGAAAACACCGGTGGAGGTGCGGCGTGAGTTCGCGGGAGCTGATTACTGAGCACCTCGATTTGTGGACCGGGGCGGTTATGAAGAAGTCCGGCAGTGGTCGGGGGAGTAATGGCAAAACTGAGCTGACTGGGGTTAAGAAGCTTCGGGAGTTGATTCTCGGGTTGGCAGTGCGAGGAAAGCTTGTTGAACAGAACCCAACAGACGAGCCTGCCAGCAAACTCCTTGAACGCGTCAGAGCTGAAAAACTTCACTTGATAAAGCAGGGCGAGATTAAAAAGCGAAGGAAGCTCCCCGAACTATCAGAAATGACCAAACCCTTTAATTTGCCTTCTAGCTGGGAATGGAGTCAGCTGGAGGATCTTGGACGGGACTGGGGGCAGAAAACGCCAAAAGACGACTTTAGCTACATTGATGTCGCCTCTGTCGATAGCCTTCGAGGTGAAATCACTCAGCCCAGCATTCTCTCAGCTGAAGAGGCCCCATCTCGAGCAAGAAAAATCGTGAGTGAAGGAACGCTTATATACTCAACCGTTCGCCCCTACCTCCAGAATATCGCTGTAATCGAGAGCAAAATTGAGCCTGAGCCAATCGCCAGTACAGCATTCGCTATCCTCCACCCGCTCGCTGGAATGCCTGCACGTTTTTACCTTCACTATCTTCGAAGCCCGGCGTTCGTGAGATACGTTGAATCTGTGCAGACTGGCATCGCTTACCCAGCGATTAACGACAAACAGTTTTTCTCAGGCCTAGTGCCGGTTCCGCCGCTGGAAGAGCAACACCGCATCGTCCAAAAAGTCGATGAACTCATGGCCCTCTGCGACCGGCTGGAACAGCAAACCAGCGACCAGCTCGAAGCCCACGAAACCCTCGTGGACACCCTGCTCGGCACCCTCACCCAATCCGAAAATGCCACCGAACTGGCCGACAATTGGGCCCGTCTCGCCGCCCACTTCGACACCCTGTTCACCACCGAACAGAGCATCGACAAGCTTAAGCAGACTATCCTACAGCTGGCGGTGATGGGGCGATTGGTGGAGCAGGATACGGGGGATGAGTCTGCACAGGAGCTCATCACTAAGCTTTCCGCAGCAAAGACCGCTCTAATTAAGGATGGAAAGCTCAAAAAGTCTCGAAAACTCCCAGATATCACCGATGAAGAGGCTGGCCTTACATTACCGTCTGGCTGGCTGCTTATCAGGTTAGGCGACGCCTACGATGTTCGAGATGGAACTCATGATTCACCTAGCCCGGATTTCTCATGAAGAAGGTAGCATGAGGAAGGAAGAAGCGGCTTAAAGTGTTAGAATTCAAGTTCCTACACAAAAACCCACACTAAAAGCCGCTATCCAAAATGATACCTCAAAAACTGACCTTCTCGCCACTCTCCCGCCGCCAGATTGAAGCCGATTTCTCCGGAGGCCATATCACCTCGGATGCCGGTGTGTTGTTACTGCGCGAAGTCGACAAACAACACCGGTTAACCCAACGACTGGCCGAGACTCTGACCGACCAGCGGGATCCCCGGATGATTCGTCATGAGCTCAAGTCCCTGGTCCGGCAACGGGTCTACGGTGTGGCCGGTGGCTACGAAGATCTGAATGACCATGAAGCCCTGCGCTTTGATCAGGCGCTACAAACCGCCACGGGGAATGCCTCGACTCTGGCCGGCAAGTCCACGCTTTGTCGAATGGAGCAGGCGATGGATCGGCAAACCATTGTCAAAGCGCATGAGTTGCTCTGGCACCACTTTATCGAGCAGCATGAGAAGCCG
>NZ_JBSXOI010000033.1:0-32877 GCF_056859395.1 Marinobacter sp. L-80 | reverse complement strand
CGGCTTCTCATGCTGCTCGATAAAGTGGTGCCAGAGCAACTCATGCGCTTTGACAATGGTTTGCCGATCCATCGCCTGCTCCATTCGACAAAGCGTGGACTTGCCGGCCAGAGTCGAGGCATTCCCCGTGGCGGTTTGTAGTGCCTGATCAAAGCGAAGCGCTTCATGATCATTCAGATCTTCGTAGCCGCTGGCCACACCGTAGACCCGTTGCCGGACCAGGGACTTGAGCTCATGACGAATCATCCGGGGATCCCGCTGGTCGGTCAGAGTCTCGGCCAGCCGTTGGGTTAACCGGTGTTGTTTGTCGACTTCGCGCAGTAACAGCAAGCCGGCATCGGAGGTGATATGGCCTCCGGAGAAGTCGGTTTCAATCTGGCGGCGGGAAAGTGGCGAGAAGGTCAGTTTTTGAGGTACCATTCTGGATGCGGCTACTGGTGCTTGGTGGATTGGTTAGGTTCTTGAAACTATAGCACTTTTAGCCGCTTCTTTTTATCCCTTCATGAGAAATCCGGGTTAGGAGACCTGACAGTTGTCCATATTAGTTACTCTTTGTGCAAACCGGAGATACTGGATTTGAGTCGTCGCTGCGAATGTGTCTACCTGTTGCTCGTCGTTATTAGTGTTCTGCCAACCAGCCTCAGGGCAGAAGTTGTTAACCTGTCCTGGGACAACGACCTGCTTACTGGAACAGATCGCGGATATACAAACGGGGTACGCTTTTCGTATCTGACAGACACCGCTGATGAGAGCGATGGAAAGTCGGCAAGATTTGCCCGGGTTCTGCGTGATGAGCTGCGCTTTCTGCCAGGTATTGGAACTGTCGATCCAAAGCAGGCGGTAAGCCTGAGTTTGCGGCAATTCATGGTTACGCCTGAAGATATTACGGTTGAAGATCCGCAGTTCGACGACATTCCCTATGCCGGTCACCTGTCGCTCAGCGGCACACTCTGGAGCTGGAACGCCGATATGATTACCGGCTTTGGTGCTCACATTGGTGTTTTTGGGCCTGAGAGTGGTGCTGAGTCGGTTCAGAAATGGGTGCACAAAGCCACTGGAAGCGACAAGCCGCAAGGTTGGGGTAATCAGCTTGGAACCGATGTGGTGGGTGGCATTCAGGCTGCGCATGGCCGAAAACTCCTTCAACTTGGGCAGGGCGGCAACATTGAACAGCGTGTGTCGGTGATCGGATCCGGACTACTGTCGAGTTTTCGAACTTCCGCTAAAACTGGGTTGGTCTGGCAGCTTGGCAGAAACCTTCCTACAAATTTTGTGCCGGACTACGCTGGTACATCCTCAACCATCGCTTTGCCGGGCTCGTTCAACGATTCAGGCAGTAGCTGGTCCGTGTATGTGGGGCTGGGCGTGGAGTATGTAGGCTATTCCTACATCGACGACAACGCGGGGGCTTACCGTTTCGATGAAGGGCCGCTGATCGGCCAGCTCGGTCTGGGCGCTACCTGGCAGTGGGATCACCTTCTGGCCGCGGTCACAGTGCGTGCCTCTACCAGCGAAGACGAGCGCCATAAAGACAACTTCAGCTTTGGTACGTTGTCAGTTTCTTGGGCATTGTAGAAAGGTCGGTTTTGACCGTTGCTTACGGGATGTGGTGGCGCTTGTTCCCGCTGTTAAACATAAGCGAACATTCACGGCTGCTCTTTCGCACACGCTTCTTTCAACAAAAACACTTCGATATTTATCAAATCGTCTAACTGAGAAGCTGGCTTTTTGGTTTGGCTATGTACTGCAAGAAGGCCCGGGCTGTTCTTGGCGTTTGGAATGTCTTGTCAACAGCGCAAAGAAAAGCAGAACAATCAAATTGCCTCTTGCACATCTACCTACTAATAGGTGGATTAATTGGCGCATGTTTAATGACCAACAGAGGCAATCAATGAAAATCTACGATATCGAAGGCTTCCCGAACCCGCTCCGCGTTCGCATCGCTCTGGCAGAAAAAGGCGCAACAAACCAGGTGGAATTCGTCCCGGTCGATGTCATGGGCGGCGAGCACCGTTCCGAGGCGTTCAAGACGAAAAACCCGGATGCCACCGTGCCCATGCTGGAACTTGACGACGGCACCTGCATCGCCCAGTGCAATGCCATCACCGAATATATCGACGGCGTCTTTGATGGTCCGTCCCTTATGGGTACAACCCCAGCGGAGCGTGCCCGTATCGCAATGATGAATCTGCGGGCAGAAAACGGTCTGATGAATGCCGTGGGTGCCTATTTCCATCACGCGACCCCCGGGCTTGGTCCGGATCTGGAAACCTGGCAGTGTGCTGAATGGGGTAATAAACAGAAAGAAATTGCCAGCGCAACCATGACCTATCTTGACAGCGTTCTGGCGGACAATGAGTTTCTCGCAGGCGACAGCTTCTCGGTCGCAGACATCACCGCCTTTGCCGGCCTGGGGTTTGCGGATTTCGCGAAGGTGGACATTCCCGAGTCCCTGACCAATCTCCAGGCCTGGCGCGCAAAAGTCGCAGCCCGTCCTTCAATTGCCGGGTAATCCGAAACCTTCGGATTTAATGTAAGCGCTGAAAACATGAAGGGCACAAAAGGGAGGAATAACATGGAGATCAATGCAGATTTCTCCAAACCGGTGGTTATGCATTCCGACCAGATTGAATGGCAGCCCTCGCCCATGAAAGGGGTGGAGCGGCGCATGCTGGACCGGATCGGGGACGAAGTTGCCCGCGCCACGACCATCGTGCGTTATGCGCCGGGCAGTCATTTCTCGGCGCATACCCATACCGGTGGAGAAGAATTCATCGTACTCGATGGCGTGTTCCAGGACGAGCACGGTGACTTCCCTGCTGGCACCTACGTGCGCAACCCCCCAACCACGTCACATATTCCGGGCTCTGAAACGGGCTGCACGATATTTGTGAAACTGTGGCAGTTCGACCTGGCCGACCGCACCCAGTTCAGCAAGAATATGGAGGCCGAGCTGGGCGCCCCAGTGGGCGGCGTTGCCACCGCAAAGCTGCATGAGGACGATCGTGAGATCGTGACCTACAGCCAGCTCGATGCGGGGGCGACACTGACCTCTGAGGCGCCCGGCGGAATCGAACTGCTGGTGGTCGAAGGTTCGGCTATCAGGGATGGCGAGGTGCTGGCCAGGCATGACTGGCTGCGCCTCCCTGAAGGACACAGGTTGTCCGTGACGGCCGGGGACGACGGCGCCAAGATCTGGATGAAAACGGGGCACCTGCGATTTGCCGGGGCACCGAGGGTATAAGCCCGGCAATAGCGGGATTGAAAAGGCAGACAGGTGAACAACCATGAACCGTGATACCAGAACAGCCCTGATGGATCTTGCCGAGCACACCGTCCGGTCACGGGGCTTTGACGGGTTCAGCTACGCGGATCTGGCCGAGGCCATCGGCATTCGAAAGGCCTCGATCCATTATCATTTCCCCACCAAGGCGAAGCTCTCCGAAGCCTTGATCGAGCGCTATCAGACCAGTCTGCAGCAGGGTCTGACCGAGATAGACGCAGCCCATGCCAGCGCTGGCGCGCGCCTCAAGGCACTCATTGCCCTGTACCGCGGGGCGTTGCATGATGGCCAGACCGTGTGTCTGTGCGTTGCCTTTTCGACCTGCCGCGAAAGCCTGTCCGACACCGTTATTGCCAGAGTCGGCGCCGTTCGCGCAATGGTTCTGCAGTGGATTACGGCAACGTTTGAACTGGGACAAAGGGATGGATCCGTCTCGGCCATCCTGGGTCCCGCCGATGAAGCGCAGGCGACCCTGGCGATGCTGGAAGGGGCCCACCTTGCCGCGCGCACCGAAGAAGACCTCGCCGTGTTTGATGCCGCAACGCGACTGCTGCGCGCCCGCTGCCAGTAACGACGGGACAGGAATCGCGCTTTGATGTACAGAATCGCTACGCAAATTGACTCATAACGAGCGAAAAGGAGCAAACAGATGATGAGCACCCTGAAAACAGCACTGGCAGCAGCCACGCTGTCACTCACTGTTGCAAGTACGCAGGTACTGGCAGAAACGCAAACCAGAACCATCGAGTATCAAGTCGGCGACGAGACCTTCACCGGCTACATGGCCTGGGATGATGAATTCGGGCAAAAGCGTCCGGGGGTTCTGGTGGTCCATGAATGGTGGGGGCACAATGAATTTGCCCGGAATCAGGCAGAACGACTTGCCTCGGCCGGCTATACGGCGTTTGCGCTGGATATGTATGGCTCTGGCAAACAAGCCGACCATCCCGATACCGCCCAGAAGTTCATGCAGGAAGCCACTCGGGACATGAGTCAGGTCAAGGCGCGCTTCATGAAGGCGATGGACATCCTGAAGAACCACGAAAGTGTTGATGCGTCCCGAATTGCGGCACAGGGTTATTGTTTTGGCGGCGCCGTGGTTCTCAACATGGCGCGCATGGGCGTCGATCTGGACGGCGTTGTCAGCTTCCACGGCGCGCTCGGCAGCCCCCTCACGGCTGAACCCGAGTCCGTGAAAGCCAGGATCCAGGTGTACACCGGCGGTGCCGACAAGCTGGTCCCCTCGGATCAGGTCGCGGGCCTGGTCAAGGAGATGCAGGATGCCGAAGTCGACCTGACACTGGTGAGCTTTCCCGGAGTACTGCACTCATTCACCAACCCAGGCGCCGACAAGATCGCCGAGGAGTTCGGCATGCCGGTTGGTTATGATGAAGAGGCTGCCAGCCGTTCCTGGGATGGCACCATGCGTTTCTACAAGGCCATCTTCACCCAGTAACACAAGCGAGTGCAAACAAACCGAAACCGGCAGTATTTACAGTGAATTCTGGAACACCAACCGAAAAGCATGATGAGGTGCAACATGGCAACTGAGAGTTTACCACTGTTCGATGGAGACAATCGTCCAGGCTACAAGTCGCTGGGCAACTCGGGGCTGTTCGTATCCGAACTGTGCCTGGGCACCATGACCTTCGGCGGCGATGAGGACATCTGGGGCCTGATCGGCCAGTTGCAGCAGGAACAGGCCGACGAACTCGTGAAGATCGCCCTGGAGGCGGGGATCAACTTTATCGATACCGCCAACATCTATGGTTTCGGCGCCAGTGAGCGCATCGTCGGCCAGTCCCTGAAGAATCTCGGCGTTCGCCGCGAAGATGTGGTGCTGGCGACCAAGGTGCTTGGCCCCATGGGGGCTGGCCCCAATGCCCGTGGTGCTTCCCGCGGCCATATAATGAGCGAATGCAAGGCGAGCCTGGCGCGCCTGCAAACGGATTATATTGACCTGTACCAGATCCACGGTTTTGACCCGGCCACACCGATCGAGGAAACTCTGGAGGCACTGAACACCCTGGTGCAGCAAGGCCATGTGCGTTACGTGGGCCTGTCCAACTGGGCCGCCTGGCAAGTGATGAAAGCCATCGGCATCACCCGGGCCCGCAACCTGTGCCCGATCATATCCATGCAAGCCTACTACACCCTCGTAGGTCGCGATCTGGAGCGGGATATTATTCCGATGCTGGAATCTGAGAACGTCGGTCTGATGGTGTGGAGCCCACTGGCCGGGGGTTACCTGTCCGGTAAATACGAGGGGCCGGACGTTTCCGAAGAAAACCGGCGCGCCAAGTTTGACTTTCCGCCCGTCAACCGCGAGCGGGGCAGCGAAGTCATCAAGGTTATGCGGGAGATTGCCGATGGCAAACAGATCGACGGCGAACCGGTCAATGTGGCACAGATTGCCCTGTCATGGCTGCTACACCAGAAGCCTGTGACCAGCATCATCGTTGGCGCCAAGCGGCCCGAGCAGCTCAGGGACAATATCCGCGCGGCCCAAATCCGCTTGTCCGACGATGAACTGGTAGCCCTGGATGAAGTCAGCCGCCTGCCCGAGGAGTACCCGGGCTGGATGATGAAGATGATGGCGGGGTACCGGGATCCGGTAAAGCCGGGAGAATGATGTCGCCAATTGATATCACGGGTAGCCGCGCCGCTCTGGTGCGGCTACCGGGGGAGGAGAGCATGAATATATTGTAAAACGCAGAAGCGCATGCCCACTGATCGCTTTATTGGATTTGCCGGCTGTTGCTGAGGCTGAGTTAGGCTGATCGATTCCATTTTAATGTTCGCGCTGGACCTGTCTGGAATGTAACCCCTGCTTATACAGGTCTCTTTACAAGTTATAGGTTTTGACAACCCTCGAGATCCCCAGTACCGATAAGCCCGAGACTCACTCTAAAAAGTCGCAAAGTGCGAAATGTCAATCATGCATTTCAACTTCCGGCAATGGCAATGCCTGGCTCTACTGCCGTTAAGTTGCGTCAAGAAAGCCAGATTCCTGAAAGGACAAGCAACATATACTCCTATCCGAAACCAACGTGTGCCTTTCCCCAGACAGAAGCACCGGCGTATAGACAAAAACAAAGAGCTATGGAGTGTATTAATGGCGATCTTCCCCCGGTTTTCGGTAAGGGCGATATCCCTTACAGTTGCAATACTTTCCGCAGGATTCTCTCTTTCTGCCCAGGCCAGCATGGGCAACATCGGCACCACCTACGGGGTAATGGCGGTCGACGTGGCCACAGCTCAGTCTCTCTCAATGTTCAATGATCAGGTGTCTGCCACCTACTATAACCCTGCATATCTGACAAAAGATCCCAAGGGTGAGCTGACCGTTGGCCTGCTTCATGCTGAACAGGAACTAAGGGCGGAAAGCCCTCAGCGCAATAGCGATATACTCGCCGATTCTCCGAGCCAGCATGTGCTGATCGGCATGAAAACCAATCTCACCTCAATGACTCGTTCTGACCATCCGATCTATCTTGGCTTCATCGCGGGAGTGGAGAAATACGGCAAGGAACTGCTGGCTTTTTCTTCAAATACATCGGAAAGCGGCCAGTTCCTGGAGTACGGCAAGGAGCCCCTGTTCCTCAATATCGGTGCTGCCACCACTATCTGGCGTGGTATTGATGCCGGCATTTCGGCAAGGATCACGCTTGAAGCCAAAGCCGACCTCGATGCGATATCGAACCTCGCCGGTGAGACACAGCGTGAGCGCCTGTCTGTTAATGCCGAGCCCTCTGTAAAGTCAATTGTCAGTACCTCCATCAACTGGGGCAAAACCTTCTGCCCTGAAAATGGCTGTTGGTTGAGCGGCTGGGAAACGGCCCTGGCCTACCGGGCAAAATCAGCATCTTCCACTAGCGTCGATGCAAACATCATTGTCAGCCAGACGATTCCCGACCCGGGACTTGCCCTTGCGGTCACGACGATCGACTCCTTTCAGCCGGAAACCTGGGTCATCGGCACTCAGTATCAAGGTGACGGCTGGCGCATTGGCGGCAGTATCGAACAACAGAACTGGTCAGAACTGGAGGACGAATTTGCCGGCGACACCATTAAGGATCAGGCCAGCCTTTCCCCCGCTGCCCGGATGCAGTTTGACGACATCCTGGTCCCTCGTATCGGTGGCGAGTACAGGTTAAATGATAACTTCATGTTCCTTACTGGTGTCGCCTACAGAGAATCCCCCCTGAAAACCACTCGAAACCGGGAAGTTAACTACCTGGATACCGACAAGATCTCTATTGGACTTGGCCTCAGTGCAACGTACAACCGTACCCGTTTTCTGGCCTACCCCGTTCGCGTGGACCTCGGTTACCAGTATCAGATGCTGCAAAAGCGCGACTTCACCATTGTTGATTTCAACGGAAACGAAGAAGACGTTACTGCGGATGGCGATATTCACGTGTTCAGCGGCTCAGTTACGCTGAAATTCTGAAGAGGTGCGGCATGAAAAGAACAATTATTGCATTGAGTGTCACCACGTTACTCGCAGGCTGTGGCGGTGACGAGCAAACAATGACCCAAAGCTCAACACCCGGCTCGCTAATGTTTGCCTATCCGGCTGACTC
Organism: Marinobacter sp. L-80; assembly: GCF_056859395.1. NCBI lineage: Bacteria > Pseudomonadati > Pseudomonadota > Gammaproteobacteria > Pseudomonadales > Marinobacteraceae > Marinobacter > Marinobacter sp. L-80. The sequence continues at coordinate 25,008 of NZ_JBSXOI010000033.1, read as the reverse complement.
AATGTCGTCAGGCAGTGATCAGCCCGATGTCACGTCCACCGTTCCCACAACGGCACCTGTTTTCCTGCGTTTCAACAAGTCCATCGACACACCGTTGACTGACATTCCCGATTCTCTGATCCTGAAGGATGCCACCGGAAACGAGGTTACCCTCACCGACGTGATGTTTACTGATGAAGACAAGATGGGGCTTGCGGCAAAGCCGGACAAGGCGCTTGCGCCGGGAACCAGCTACACCCTGACCTCAGAGGGCCTTCAGGCTGGCGGCACACCGGTGTCACTGACCGCAGATGGCATCAGATTCAGGACAGAACCGGCCACATCCGGCCCTATCCTGAGCCAGACCGAAGGCACCGGATTTGAACTGGCGCGAGCCATTCCGGACGGAGGGAACGACTACCCCGTCACGGACTTTACGACATTCCGGCTTCAGTTTACCGAGCCCCTCGACCCGCAATCGGTGGTTTACGGCCAGACCATCCGCCTGACGGACCAGGACGGTGAACCGGTGAATGCCGAAGTATACGCCAAGGGCCACCGGGTCACGGTGGATCCGGAAGGCTACCTGGATCCGGGCCTGACCTATAACCTGACCGTGACTACCGGCATCAAAAGCGCTCTGCTCGATGATGCCCTGTCCGAAGATCACACACTGACCTTCAACCCGATCGATTCCCGCTCCCCGACGGGCAAGCGCCAGATCATGGGCCAGGTAGCTGAAAGCATACCCGGCCAGTTGCCACTGACCGGTGCCGATTACAACTCGGTAAACCTGAGCTCCCTTCTTCTGGGCCCGAACAACCCGACCAGTGTCACCGGCACCGTGTTCGCGGAACTGGGCTTTATTCCCAAATTTGAAGCGGCGGGCCAGAGCATTCCCCTGAGGATCGACCGGGGCACCTTGCTCACCGGAAGCTCCGTGGTCGTCAAGGTCGCCGGCGCCGTGCCGGCCGGGTTCGAATCCGAAGCCGTCGAAGTTCGCTTTCTCTCGGATGCCAATGGTTTCCTGATGCCCAACCCCTATACCGATGCAGTGGATGCACCCCGGGTGCTCGAGCTCTACATCGATATGGCCCTGAATACCGGGAACACTGTTGCCAACGGCGCCCTTGGCCAACAGCTCATGCACGTGCAGCTCGTGGGCACCGCCATCGTCGAGGACGGCAAGCTGAGCATCGAAGCCGTTGGCGTTATTGAGCCGGACGTGATGGGTATTGACACGGCCTCAGGCCTGATCTCCTTCAAGCTGAACGGCTTCCGCAACGTCGAAGATGCCCCGCTGCAGGCCGACTTCGCGGACACCGAAGCGCCCTTCATCACGAGCTGGGTGCCCGGCACTGACAATCAGGCCAGGCTTCGCCCGGGCGACAATCTGGTGATCTACTTTAACGAACCGCTGCTCCCATCATCTATCAATTCCGACAACATTCAGCTGGAAAAGGATGGGGTGCTGGTTGATGCGAACCTGAAGGCCGATGGCGGCAGTGTGGTGATTCATCCGGCGGAACCATTGGTGCATGGCGCAAGCTACGTTCTCAGGCTCAATCCCAATGGGGCTTCGTCGCAAAACGGGTCCGGTTTGCGGGACCTGGCCGGAAACACCTTTGCCAGCCAGATTGCCCTGCCGTTCCAACTCAGCCCGACCGAGCCGGGCACGCCAATGGACCAGTCGCCGCTTGCGCTGATAACCCGGCCCGGTTATCCCTGCGCCAAAGCCGGCATTGATATCAACGCCGGCAACCAGGGACGTTGTGCCGGGGGCAAAGCCGATGACGACTTGCTCCCCCTTGGTCAACTCGAAACCGACAAGCCCATTATCGTCCGTTTTTCCCTTAACATGGACCCACAAACCATCGTCCCCGGCATCACTCTGACGGTTGAAAGGCAAACGGATACTGGCCAATGGGAGGAAATTGCGACCTCCGAATACACCCTCACGACCGAGCCACGGTCCCTGACCATTACGCCCCTGGTTCCGTGGGAGACAGGCAGCCTCTACCGCTATACGCTGAATGCCGCCAATGATGACAACTCAGTGATAAAGTCAACTGCGGGGCTGCCCCTGCAAACCGTCCTGCTCACCCAGGGTAAATGGGATGCAACCCACAGAACCGAGGGCGGCACGGCGCTGGTGAACTACTTCACCGGTATCGAGAAGAAGACTGCCACCTACCTGCCGCTGAGAAACCTGCCGGCGGCCGATGCCAATGCGGATCTGGACTATACAAAAGGTCTTGAGGCCGGCTCTCAAACAGGAGAAAGCGTTGCCAACGCGGTAGGCTTGGCATCCAATGGAGTCGAGTCACTGAATCCTCCTCAGCAAGATTCTCTTGTGGTTGACGCTGAAATTGGATGTGAAGTCGGGCAAAGCTGCCGGGAAGACAAATTCATTTATCTGACAGCCATGCTTGATACCTTCGTGGCAGGAACACCGGACGACCAGGGCAGGGTACCGGTGGAAATTTCGCCATCTGTGTTAGCCACCACATCCAGCGATGTGTGGGTCAAAATAGATACTGCGTTACTGGATGCATTTGCAAGCATTGGGCTTGCAGACACCGGCATTGAGGCTAACGAAAGTATCTCGACCGGTCCGCTCATGATGCGCATAAGATACCCAAGGGATGAAAAGGGGAATGTCAAACCGCTGACGGGCTTTCTATACACCAATGAGCAGGGCCAGTTTACCTTCGAGCTCAGTCTGGACGTATATCTGGATGCACCTTACCTCAACCCAAGCATTGGCCCGGCCGAGCTTGACCATAACCTGCGCAGCTATCCCATTCAGGACCTGGGTGGTGACCGCTTGACGCTGAGAGGGCCTGTGACCTTTCTCCAGGATGGCCGCATACAGATCCAACTGCTTAATGTCGAGAGGGTCCCGATTGACGTTGAAGTGCGAGGAGATATTACGCTCAACTCGAATAATGTAAGTGGTATATGCAGTCTGGTTCCTAACCTTTGTAACCCGATCATCAATCTTTTGGGGCTGAATGCAGACACCGTTATCCATCTTGAAATCCCTCAAGGTAAGCTTTCTCTCACCTATCTCTCACCAACCACACAGCAGTAACCCCAAGAAGCCCTGGTTCAACAGCCAGGGCTTTTTGCTTCAGCCTGAGAAAATCGAAGGGAAGATTGCAGTCAGGGAGGCCGTTTTGACCAGGAGGGGTGGATTGCACTCACAAAGCCACTGCGATGCCCTATTTTCCTACCTCAGAGGCTTGAGCATTTAAATATTCCAACAGATCATTCAAGCTGTGATGATACATGCCGTAGAACTTCTCCAGCTCAGCCAGTTTGGCCCGATTGCGGTCATTCGTGATCGTCGACCTGGCTTCCGCGACGACCGATTTTGCGGTCTGATATCTTTTTATCTGGCCTTCCAGGAAAGCAGCATAAGGGTTGGGACGAATTGAAAAAATCCTGCCGTTCACCTAACGCTGAACGACGTTCGACAATGCCCAACCGTTCAAGAAAGCAGGTATTCGTACTCACGCTGGTCTTACTGACGCGCAATAGTCCTACCAACTCTGACGAACTGACCGGGTCATCAGACACGATGAGGACCGCCCAGATTTCTCCTCCTATACGAGAAAGCCCGTCTGATTGGGCTAACTGGCCCATGCGTTCAATAAAGCGCGTATCTGATTCAGTGAGTGTTTTCATAGTTAAAGGGGCCATGCGGACCCTGCCAAACCAGCGCATCTGAACGCGTCTTGGCGCTTTTCCAGGCGGCTGGTGTTCAGGGTCCGTCGGAAATGTGCCAGAGCAAACCCGAAAAGGGCAGCCCCGACAAAGGCGATGGCCAGGAACTGCGGCCAGACGGTGGCGAAGCCCGCGCCACGATAAAGGATCGCCTGGGCCAGCATGATGTCCCGGACTGAACTTCACGGATGAGCGGGCTATAAGCGTTGCCCTCCCGGGTGATTTCGTCAGTCACTCTAATAACATGTTCCAGTCTAAACTGTGGGGCCGATCTAATCTAAGCATTCGCTCTTTAACCGAAACCAGAGGGCATAAAGCGCCGGGACAAACAATAGCGTAATCAGAGTGCCGACCGCTACGCCACCGATAAGCACATAAGCCAGCGGCCCCCAGAACAGGTCAAAGGTCAGAGGTACAAACGCCAGAACGGCCGCCAGGGCGGTGAGTACCACGGGGCGGGCACGCTGGACTGCCGCTTCGACAACGGCTTCCCGGGCAGCCATTCCTGCTTTGAAGTTGTCCTGCACCTGCTGCGTCAGAATCATGGTGTTTCGCATCAGGATGCCGCCCAGGCCAATCAACCCCAGCAGCGCGGTAAAGCCAAAGGGTTGATTAAACAGCAGCAGAGCCAGCACAGCCCCAATCAGCCCCAGTGGCGCGGTGGCAAGAACAGTCAATGTGCCGATAAATGAACGCATCTGAAGCATGATAAAGATCAGCATCAACGCCAACATCACCGGTTGTAATGTCTGGATTGAAGCATTGGCTTTGGCTGATTGTTCCACCGTACCGCCAATTTCAATACGGTAACCCTCCGGCAACTGTTCACGCAGGGCTGTCATCGCACTCCAGATTTCCTTGGTGACATCCGGTGGCTGGGCACCTTCTACATCGGCCTGAACGGCCAGGAAGGGGTCACGGTTGTAACGCTTTATGACGGGGTCCTCGTAACGAACCTGCCACTTGCCCAGTTGCTGTACGGAAAGTTTGCGGCCGTCGCGGGTTTTGATCTCAAGATCTTCCGGCATGATCACTTCGCCACGTGCATTACGCGCCACCAGTTGAACGCTCCTTATGCCCTGGCGCAGTTCGGTGACGGCCACTCCGCGAAGTTGGAACTGGAGTTGCCGGGCAACCTCTGCCGGGGTCAGGCCCATCCAACCCAGATTTTCCGGGTCCATATCAAGATAGAGCGTGGGTACGCGCTCGTCCCATTCGAGATGCGGCATGACGATGTTCGGATGCCCGGTCATGAGAGTCCGGATCTGGTGCGCGATCTCTCTGAGCTGATCGGCTTCCGGACCCAGCACACGAAAACTGACCGGCCAGACCACCGGCGGACCGTACAGCAAACGCGTTACACGCACTCGTGCCTCCGGAAATTCACCCGCCGCGATTCTGGCTTCCAATGCCGAGATGATGCGATCGCGCCCTTCAACGTCCTCCCCAATGGCAATCAACTTGGCAAATGCCGGGTCCGGCTGCTCGGGGTTGGCCGATACGAAGAATCGCGGTGCACCGGCTCCGATGTAAGCGGAAAGGCTTTTCACCTCCGGCATGTCCATCAGAATTGCTTCCAGGCGTCTGACACTTTGATCCGTGGTGGCAATAGCGCTCCCCTGCGGAGCATAGACACTGATCAGAACTTCAGGGCGATCAGAACTGGGAAAAAATTGCTTCTGCACCTGGGTTGCCATCCCGAAAGCACTGATCGCCAGCAAACCCACTGTGATAAAAACGACGGTTTTCCGGTACTGAACACACGCTGTGATCACCCCACGCAACCGCTGATAAAACGCGCTTTGGTAAAGGTCCTGGCCCATATGCCCGGTGTAATCGGGCAAGAGCTTGACGCCCAGATAAGGCGTAAAAGTTACCGCCACCACCCAGGAAATCAACAACGAAAAAGCCAGCACCCAGAAGATGTTGCCGGTGTATTCTCCCACTCCGGACTGGGCAAATCCGATGGGGACAAATCCGGCCACCGTCACCAGCGTACCGAACAGCATGGGCGCGGCGGTTACGCTCCAGGCATGACTGGCTGCCCGTACCCGGTCCCAGCCGCTCTCCATCTTCACGATCATCATTTCAATGGCGATGATCGCATCGTCCACTAACAGACCCAGTGCGATAATCAACGCACCCAGGGTGATGCGGTCCAGGTTTATGCCCGCCATTTTCATCAACAAGAAAGTCAGGCCGAGGGTCACAGGAATCGCAATGCCCACCACCAAACCCGCGCGCAGACCGATCGCCAGTATGCTGACCCCCATCACGACGACCAACGCAACCAGAAACTTGACCTGAAAAAGATCAACCGCCTGAGTGATGGCTTCCGCCTGATCGGTCAGGGTCTGTATTGACATTCCCAGCGGCAGCCTGCCCTGTTCGGCACTGACAAACTCGCGCAGCCGCTCACCAAACTCCAGGCCATTTTCACCCGCGCGCATGACGACACCTAACAGGATCGCATCCTCACCGTTGGAGCGGACGATGTAGCTCAAAGGATCTTCATAACCTAAACGCACCTCGGCCAGATCAGACACGGTGATAAGCTGGTCTCCGATACGCAGAGGTACTGAGGTGAGGCGCTCAAGGTCAGACAGGTCGATGTTGCTGCGGACATAAACCCGCGGGCCGGCAAGATCAACAAAGCCAAGAGGCTGAAGACGGTTGTTGGCCTCTATCGCCTGCAACACCTCTTCTGCCGACAAACCGAGGTTGTTGAGCCGGTCCTGATCAAATTCGAGATACACCCGCTCAGGACGCTCCGCCAGGAGCTGTGCTTTTTGCAAGCCGGGCAGCCGTTGCAGGCGATCCCGTATCGATTCTGCCTCGCGGGTCAGTTCACGCATCGGCAGCCCAGGTGCCGTCAGGGCAAGCAGGGAGAAATACACATCCGCGAAATCGTCGTTGACGATGGGGCCGATCACCCCCCGGGGCAGGTTGGATTGCTCATCGAGCATGCGTTTGCGGACCTGATAAAAGAGATCAGGCACTTTTTCGCTGGGCGTCGAATCCTGGAATCGGATAACCATGGCGGCCTGCCCGGGCCGAATGGTTGTTTCAATGGTATCGGTATACGCCACCTCCTGAATTTGCTTTTCCAGACGATCCACGACCTGATTCTGCAGCACCTCGGGGGTTGCTCCTGGCCAGACGACAGAAACCACCATCGCCCGGACGGTGAACGCAGGGTCTTCCGCCCGACCAAGGGAGGAGAACGCGTAGAAACCGGCAACAACGGACAGCAAAAGAAAAAAGAGGGTGACCGAACGCTCGCGCACTGCCAGCGCGGAAAGATTCGGTAAGCTCATTGAGCCAGCTCCTGCACCGCCATGCCAGGCGTGAGCAGGTGTGTCCCCAACGCGACGATGGGCGTTCCCGCGTTGATATCGGCCTTGATCTGCGCATACTCTTCACCCAGATCGATCACCTCGACCGCAAGGGGCTTCACCGTGCCATCGGAGACCAACCAGACCTGTGGCGTTTGCCCTCTCTCATCGAGGGCACCCAGCGGTACGCGATGGCTGGGCGCGGTTTGCTTCTGTGCTAACCGGACACTCACCACCGAACCCAGAGTTAAAGACGAGGGGTAGGGCCCCTCCAGGCTGTATCGGGCACGCCAGCTCCGGCTTGCGGGGTCGGCAGCCCCGGCAATCTCTCTCAGGCTCACAGCAAGCTGTTCGCCAGTGGGCAAAGGAACATAACCGCGCCTGGGCGGGTTACTGCCCTCTGGTAAAAAAACCTCGACTTCCAGCGATTGATCTTCGGCCAGAACGGCAAGGGTTTGACCGACACCCACAACCTGGCCGGGTTCAACGATGACCTCAGTGACCACGCCTGCATGGGCGGCTTTCAGTTCCGCATACCCCAAGGCATTCTGAGCCTGCTGATTGCGTGCAGAAGCCGTTTGCACCTGGCTGCGCGCCTCACGCTCTGCCAACTCAAGGCGTTGCAGGGTTTGTTCGCTGACAAACTGACGCCCCACAAGTTGCTGCTGGCGCTGGAGCTCATTGGTGGTAATTGCCAGGGCCGCTTCTGCACGCTTCAGATCCGCCGCGGCTCCCTCCGCCGTTGCTACAAGGTCTCGTGTATCGAGTTTGAACAGTAAGTCGCCTTTTTCCACGCGTTGACCGGCATCAATGTAACGATGTTGAATCCGACCGGCGATCTGAAAGGCCTGAGGAACTTCGTGGCGGCCTCGCAGGGTTCCTGAAAATCTGTGCGCTGTTGGGCCGGCGTCCTTTAGTTCAACTGTTTTTACCCAGGGGATAGGGGCGCGGGCCTGTGGGGGCGGTTCCGAAGACTGCTGACAACCAGACAGAATGAGCAGCGAGATAAACAGTGTCAGCATACAGCGCATGGCAGGTGTCCCGATTAGCAAAATCAAGGTGTGGGTATCAGTTCTCGCGGTGTCCGGACAACGCAAGTTGCAGGATGGCATCGCGAACGGTTTCGTTCTGCTCCATGGGCAGGAAGTGGGTCGTACCTTCAAGAACCATGACGTCAGCCCGGGGCAGCAGGGTCTGCAGGCGTTTTCGCGCCGCCGGCGAGAAGGTTGACCCGCGCTCCGCCGCCAGCGCGATAACCGGGCACCGCAACTGACGAATACCGGGCCAGGGGTTGTGTTCGGTATGGGCAAAGGTGGTGCTCTCCCACTCCGGCGCACACGCCAGGCGAACTTGATCGTCCTGCGGCAGAAAAGCGTGTTGGATGTAGGCCTCCAGCCATGCATCGGGCCAGGTCTTGAAGCCACCGCGGCCACGATAGTTGTCCAGCGCAGCAGCGTGCGAGTCGAATACCCGGCGCCGACGTGCGGCTCCGGCGGCCAGTGACAACCGATGTGACTGGCGTAGCAGCTTGGCCAGCCACAGCTTCAGGCCCTGCCCCGGATCCATGATCACCGGTTCCGCCAGAATCAGGCCCAGCACTTTGTCTGGCCGTCGGGCAGCGGCCATGATGCTGGTGGTGGCACCGATGGAATGGCCGGCGAGCCAGACCGGCTCGTCCAGGCTATCCAGCAGAGCGATCATGTCGCGATAGTAGGTTTCCCAGCCCCGGAATGTCGAAAAGTTCGCCGCACCGGCGCTGGCCCCGTGCCCCCGCATGTCCCAGGCCAGGACATTGACGTCCGTGGCAAGCTCATCAAGGAGGGGGCGGTACAGGCGGCCATGGAAACCCGTTGCATGGGCCCAGTGCACCGTGGGGCGCGCTTTGGATTGCGGCCAACGCCACAGTGCGATCTCCGCGCCATCCGGCGCCTGGAATTGGTCGCGTTCAGGGTTGTTGTGCTTATTGTTCATGAAGATCTGCTTCTTTGGCCGCCATTGTCGGGAGCAACAACTGAACCTGACCGCTGGCGATCGGTTTGCGCTTATCGCCCTGCCAGCAAGTCACCCGGACCAGGCTGCTCCGCCTGCCTTGCCGGACAATTTCGGCGCTGGCGAACGTCGATCGGGCCTGCGCGGAGCGGAGGTAGTTAATGTGGCTGTCGAGAATGCGTGGGCAACGTTTGTCGGTATCCTGGCTTTGCGCAGCGACCCGCGCGGTGAGTTCGATCAGGGCGCCAAGCACGCCGCCATGGAGGGCGGGTAGCATAAAGTTGCCAATGAGCGCTTCACGACACGGCATATGAACCACTAGACCTACATCGTCGCGTTGAACCTCAAGCCCAAGGTGCCGTGCGTAGGGAATGCGCTCCAGCAGAGCCTGCCAGTCGGAACATTCTTTCCCGCTTTCGGTAGGGCCTGAGATGGGTTGTGCCGAATCGCCAGTCGTGCTCATGCGCCCTCCTTTTTTCGTCCACCGGCCTGGAATCGCTGGCCCTGGGTGTTGCGCATGAAGGTGGCGTTTGCCGTCGCTAACAGTGCACTATCGCTCTCGCTGAGGATGTCGCAATGGATGAACGCGACCTCGTCCGTTAAATGACGACAGGTGGCCACCGCCAAGAGGGCACGGTCGCCGATGGCGGGCCGCAGATAATCCATGCGCAGATCCAGCGTGGCAATGGGCATCAACTCCAGGGCCCCCGCGAATACCGCCAAGCCTCCGGCGGAGTCGGCCAGCGAGTAGAGCACGCTGGTGCAGATTTCTTGTGTATCCTCTTCGGCGAACATCCACGGCTGTGGGGTCAGGCGCATGCAGACCTGGTTTCCGTTCACAGAGACAACCTGCATACCCAGATCCCTGCCGTGGGGAACCTGTTCGGTAAACTGCCACGCCGTCGTCACAGCGTCACTGTGCTGAGCTCTGTTCGACTCCGTCATCAGATATGCCCACCCCGGTTTGCATTTCGCGCAGGGGTGGAAGTGGCGGGAAACAGCTGATTGTCATAGGTCATTGCCATGTCAGTTTCTTCCGAATAACATTGTTGCTGGATTTTGGTTGGTTAACCAACCAAAAGTCAAGAATCTGTTGAGGCAAATGGCACGCCACCCGTGCAATGGCGTACGATCAGTGTAACAAGTCAGGTGGTGGCCGCTCTGATGAATAACGAACTGGCTTGCTGAGGAGATACTTAAGCGATGGTTAACAGACAGATGACTCCTGCAAGCAAACTGGGCGACCAGGGCGACGTTTTGTCTAACGCAGCCCGGCTTTTTCGTGAGAAAGGCTTTGAAAGGACGTCGCTCAAGGAGATTGCCGAGGCCTGCAATATGCTGCCCGGAAGTCTGTATTATCGTTACAACAGCAAGGAAGCGCTGCTTGTCGAGCTGATGCGCCGGGGGGTGGACCTGGTTACCGCAGAGGTCGAGTCGGCTTACGCCAGTTCGGATGACCCGGTTGAACGGTTGCGTCTTTGTATCAAAGCGCATCTGCGAGCCCTGTTGGTAGATTCGGACGCGGTTTACGTGCTGCTGTTTGAATGGCGAGCGCTGGGCCCGGAGGCTCGCGAGGAAATCATCGAACTGCGTGACCAATACGAGTCCCTGTGGGCTGAGATCCTCGAAACAATGATTGAACAGGGCGTGATCCGGAAGAATGTTGACGGCCGTTTGCTCCGCCTGATCGGCCTTGGGGCGCTCAACTGGGTTGCAACCTGGTTCGACCCGAACGGGGCTCATTCACTCGACGCCATTGGCGACTTGATCTGGCAGATCGCTATGGACGGTGTGATCAATAAAGGGGGTCAGGCATAGGTTCTGGCTTCACAAACGCAAGTAGCCTCTGTTTATGATCGCTAATCATGCGGATGCACGGTTTGTGATCTGACATTTTGCCTGAATTGCTCAGGCGACTGGTCAAACCAGCGCTTGAAGGCGCGTCTGAAATTGGCACTGTCGTGATAGTTCATCAACGCGGCAATGGCCTCGATTGACAGCTGGCTGTCACGCAAGTAGGTCGCTGCCTGCTGGGACAGAATCTCGTCGCGAACTTTCCGAAAACCGCTGCGTTCCTGTTTGAGTTTGCGTGCCAGGGTGCGTTTGCTCATGAACAACGAGGCCGCTGCTTCGTCTTCACTGAGCGTTCCGGGCGGTCGGGACAACATCATCATCTTCAGCTGGGTCTGATAGCTCGGTTTATCCGACTGAAGTTGCGCAAGCATCGATTCACACTGTTGCAAGGCCAGACGATAGTTTTCGTGATTGGCGGAGGCATTCGGTTCCCGACACAACGACATCGGCAACGTAAGTTTTAACTGGTCGCAATCAAAGCGAATCTGCCCGGGCAAAAAATCGGCATACATTGCCTGATACGGGGGTTCAGGATGAGCGAAGCATATTTCAGCCTCATGCAAAGGGCGACCAATTATAAACTCGCCAAATTCAAAAAGGGCCTTAACCATCGCATCCGACAGGCACCGCTGTATGTCATCGTCCAGCGACTCCTGGTAGTCCAGAATACATTCCAGGCGCTCGTTGACTTGCCGCAAATGCAGTTGGATGAAGCTCGCGCGCGTGGGCAGAAAAGTATGAATCGCTTGCAGCGCAGTGAGAAAGTCGGGGCTGCTGTAGGCCACGAATCCCATCGCACCATGGGTTGCCGGGGTCAGTCGCTTGCCTAGCCATAACCCTAATTCCGGCTGGCCGGACAGATCCAGTGCGTTGCGCAGAATCCGCACCTGCTGCGCTGCGGTAAGCAGGCTTTCCTCGCTCAGGAATTGCGTCACACCAAGCCCGGTGCCGAGCAGCAGACGTGGCAGTTGTTTGGCTGTTAAATCGAGCTCACGTGCAATGAGCCGTGAGTAATTCGATGGAATGCCGGGACCGGGTTTTTGCAAATCACCCGTCTTCTGCGTCGTCATCATTGATCTTCCCCGTCCTGAATGAACGTCATTTTGTCTTTAAATGACCTCAGCTTGTCAAGAAATGACCTGACAGGAGTGTCGTTAGACAGACAATATCTATTACTGAAAACTACTGGCAGGAGAACAATATTGGGCAAGATTACTTTTATAGAACATGATCAAACTGAACATGTCGCTGAATTCAAAGCTGGTTCCTCGGTAATGCAAATCGCCGTTGACAATCTGATTCCCGGTATTGACGGGGATTGTGGGGGAGAGTGTGCCTGTGGTACCTGCCACGTCATCGTCTCGGACGATTGGTTCAGAAAGACAGGTACGCCTGGTGGTGAGGAAGAGCAAATGCTGTCAATGACCCCGGAGCGGGCAAGCACTTCGCGCCTGGGCTGCCAGGTGGTCATTACTGATGAAATGGACGGCATGACCGTGCATTTACCCGAGTTCCAGATGTGAACATAGGAGGACGCATGCCAACACTGTCCAAAACATTTGACGACATTCAGTCCCGAGTGATTAATGCTACCTCCAGGGTGGTGCCGATGCACAGGCAGATCCAGGGGCTGAAACTGTTAATGGGCGCCAAGAAGAAGGCCTTCGGCCCACGCCGGCCCGTGCCCGAATTTGTTGAATCAGCCATCCCGGACGTTAACACGCTGGCCCTTGAGGACATCGATGTCAGCAATCCGTTTTTATATCGGCAGGATCAGTGGCGCGCCTATTTCAAACGGTTGCGTGATGAGGCTCCGGTCCATTACCAGAAGAACAGCCCCTTCGGCCCCTTCTGGTCGGTGACTCGCTTTGAAGACATCATGTTCGTGGATAAGAGTCACGACCTGTTTTCCGCCGAGCCGCAAATCATTCTGGGTGACCCTCCAGAGGGACTGTCGGTGGAAATGTTCATAGCGATGGATCCGCCAAAACACGATGTGCAGCGCAGCTCGGTACAGGGCGTGGTGGCACCGAAGAACCTGAAGGAAATGGAGGAGCTGATCCGATCGCGTACCGGCGATGTGCTTGACAGCCTGCCTCTGGGCCAGCCCTTCAACTGGGTGCCCACTGTATCGAAGGAACTCACCGGTCGCATGCTCGCAACCCTTCTGGATTTTCCTTACGAGGAACGTCACAAGCTGGTGGAGTGGTCGGATCGAATGGCCGGTGCAGCCTCGGCGACCGGCGGCGAGTTTGCCGATGAAGAGATCATGTTTGACGACGCAGCAGACATGGCCTGGTCTTTCTCCAAGCTTTGGAGGGATAAAGAAGCGCGCCGCGCGGCGGGCGAAGAGCCCGGTTTCGATTTGATCAGCCTGCTACAGAGCAACGACGACACCAAAGATCTGATCAATCGCCCGATGGAGTTTATCGGCAATCTGACGCTGCTTATCGTTGGCGGCAATGATACCACTCGCAACTCAATGAGTGGTGGCCTGGTGGCCATGAACGAATTCCCAAAGGAGCTCGAAAAACTGAAGGCAAAACCGGAACTGATTCCGAACATGGTGTCGGAAATCATCCGCTGGCAAACGCCGCTGGCCTATATGCGCCGAGTCGCCAAGCAAGATGTTGAGCTGGGCGGCCAGACCATCAAAAAGGGCGATCGCGTTGTGATGTGGTACGCCTCGGGCAACCGTGACGAGCGCAAGTTCGAGGACCCCGATCACTTCATTATCGATCGCAAGGACGCACGAAACCATATGTCATTTGGCTACGGTGTTCACCGTTGCATGGGCAACCGCCTGGCGGAATTGCAACTGCGTATCCTATGGGAAGAGATTCTCAAACGCTTTGACAAGATCGAAGTCGTCGGCGAGCCGGAGCGCGTGCAGTCCAACTTCGTGCGGGGCTATTCGGAGCTGATGGTCCAGCTGACACCAAAAAGTTAATGAACAGGCTGACCAGGATGACGACCGAACAATTTGACTATGTCGTGGTTGGCGCGGGCTCGGCCGGATGTGCTGTCGCCAGCCGCCTGTCGGAGAGCGGTCGCCATTCTGTGCTGCTGCTTGAAGCCGGTCCGGAGAGCCGCCGCAACCCTTTCGTGAACATGCCGCTGGGTTTCCTGCAGCTGATGTTCAGCCGCCGCTACAACTGGCAGTTCAATACCGAACCGCAGCGTCACATGCACGACCGGGCGCTTTTTCAGCCGCGGGGCAAGATGCTTGGCGGTTCCAGCGCCATGAACGCGCAGGTCTATATTCGCGGGCATGCCCGGGACTACGACGAGTGGGCACGGCTGGGGTGCAACGGGTGGTCATACGCCGAGGTGTTGCCCTACTTCCGCCGATCGGAACATTTCGAGCCCAAACTTACGCTGAATGAGGCAGAATTTCATGGTCAGGGTGGTCCGCTGAACGTTGCCGAGCGGCGCTATACCAATCCGCTGAGCATTGCGTTTGTCGAGGCGGCAACCCAGGCGAAGTACCGGCTCAATACAGATTTCAACGGCAGTGAGCAGGAGGGCGTGGGCTTCTACTACGCCTACCAGAAAGACGGCACACGCTGTAGCAATGCGCGGGCGTATCTGGAACCCGCTGCGGGGCGCTCCAACCTGACGGTTTGCAGCGGCGCGCATGTCACCCGGGTGCTACTCGAAGGCACCCGCGCCACCGGTGTCGAATACCGCGATACAACGGGGCAGACGCAGGTTCGTGCCAGGCGCGAAGTTGTGCTCTGCGGCGGCGCGTTCAACTCGCCGCAACTGCTGATGCTGTCCGGGGTCGGTCCGCGGGAGGAACTGTCCCGGCATGGCATAGAACTGCGCCATGCGTTGGAGGGCGTCGGGCAGAATCTCCAGGATCATATCGACGTGTTCGTGCGCGTCAGCGCCCGCAGCCGCCAAAGCATCTCGATGCATCCGAGCTACTGGCTCAAGGGGCTGTGGGGCGCTCTGACGTATCTGAGCGGCCGGCGGGGCGTGCTGTCGAGCAACGGCGCCGAGGCCGGCGGGTTCATCCGCTCCCGGCCCGAGGAGCCGATACCCGACCTGCAGCTGCACTTCGCGCCAATGCTGTACGACGATCACGGGCGAGACCTGAAGACCGCGATGAGCGGTTATGGCTACGCGGTGATGATCTACGGGCTCAGGCCATCGTCGCGCGGGCGCGTCGGTCTGCACAGTGCCGACCCGTTTGCGGCGCCGCTGATCGACCCCAACTACATGGCCGAGTCCGCCGATGTCGAGCGACTGGTACGCGGGGTACATCTGGTGCGCAGAATCCTGGCGCAGGCGGCCTTTGCCCCGCACCACGAGGTTGAGGTCTCGCCCGGGCCGGCGCTCCAGAATGACGACGATCTCGCCGCATGGGTACGGCGCAGCGGTGAATCAGCGTACCACCCGGTTGGCACCTGCAAGATGGGTGTTGATCCGATGGCGGTGGTCGATCCGCGCCTGCGCGTGCATGGCCTGCAATGCCTGCGGGTGGTCGATGCCTCCATCATGCCGACGCTGGTCGGCGGAAACACCAATCAGCCGGCAACCATGATCGGCGAGAAAGGCGCCGCGATGATACTTGAGGATGCCGGGGAGACGGTCGGCTAGCGCTGCGGGGGGCATCCCGGCGCACAGCTGGCATCCGGACTTCTGATCAATCTGATCCCAGAGAACAACAGGCAGAGACAGACTATGGCAAACCAACAGAAAGAGACGACAGTCATCGTTGGCGGCGGGCACGCAGCGGGTGCGCTCCTGACAACCCTGCTGCAAAAAAAATATCAACAGGAAGTGATTCTGGTGGGCGAAGAACCACATCCACCCTATCAGCGGCCGCCCCTGTCCAAGAACTATCTGGCAGGAGAGGTTGATCAGGCGTCGCTGTACCTGAAGCCGCGCTCGGTGTACGAGAACGCCGGCCATCAGTTGCGGCTTGGTGTGCGTGCCGAACAGATTGATCGGGACAACAGGACCATCAGCCTGTCGGACCAGAGCACATTGAAATACGATCGACTGGTTCTGGCCACGGGGTCCCACGTCCGAAGCCTGAACGCACCCGGGGCTGACCTGGAGGGCATTTATTATCTGCACGACATAGCTGACTCGGATGCCCTGCGTGAAGAATTGCTCCCGGGGAAGCGCCTGGTCATCGTGGGTGGTGGTTACATTGGACTTGAGGTGGCAGCCAGTGCCACCAAAAAAGGCGTTAATGTCACAGTACTGGAAGCGGCCGAGCGTCTTATGCAGCGTGTAACAGGCCCGGAAATCTCAGAGTTTTTTTACACCAAACACAGCAGCGCCGGCGTGGATCTGCGGCTGAACACGGCGGTAACCGGTTTCGAAGCGGGCGATCAGGGGCATGTGGCTGGCGTGACCTTGGCGAGCGGCGGCACTGTACCGGCCGACATCGTGCTCGTTTCAGTGGGTGTTGTGCCGGAAACCGCCCTGGCTGAGGCCGCCGGCCTGCCCTGTGATGACGGCATTATTGTTGACGAGTTTACCCGCACAGAAGATCCCGCCATCCTGGCGATCGGCGACTGTACCCGCCACCGGAATCTTTTCTTCGAGAAGATGCAGCGCCTTGAATCTGTCGCCAACGCGGTTGATCAGGCCCGGACAGCGGCGGCAACCCTGATGGGCGAGGAGAAACCCTATAACAGCGCTCCATGGTTCTGGTCGAACCAATATGACGTGCGTCTGCAGATGGTGGGGTTGTCGCAACATCATGATCAGCGTGTGCTGCGCGGAAGCCCGGAAGACAAGGGATTTGCGGTGTTCTATCTCCGCGATGGCTGTGTCATTGCTGTTGATGCGGTCAACCTGCCCATCGCTTTTATGGTCGGCAAGACCCTCGTTCAACAACGCAGGCAGGTCAATCCTGAAATGTTGAAGGATCCGGATATTGAACTGAAGTCCTTGGTGAGCGGTCAGTCCATAAATTGAAATTGACGACCGAGTAGAGCTGTGCCCTTAGTTTGCCCAAAATTGCGAAAGCAATGCACAACTCATACGGCCTATGGATATCATATCCTACGACCGACAGCTTTCAGTGAGCGCAAAGGATGCGTGAGCCACAACCGGCGGAATTTCCCGTAGCCAGACACATTACTGTTGCTCTGGTAAACCGAGAGCACCATAGCGAATGATATGGACTCCCCCTGCTCCCACGGCATCGATGTGCCACATTGAAGGTGTCTGACATCTTCAATCAAAAGCAGGAGGAGTCATCATGAATGTTACAACCATTGGCATCGATCTGGCGAAAACTGTGTTCAGTATTCATGGCACCGATCAACACGGCAAGGTCGTGGTTCGCAAACGACTGAACCGGCCCAAGCTGTTGCCTTATATCGCTCAGCTCCCACCCTGCCTGATTGGCATGGAAGCCTGCTCGGGTGCCCACCATTGGGCTCGGGAAATGACCAAACTCGGCCACGATGTCCGAATCATTGCACCCCGGTTTGTCGCGCCCTATCGCAAGAGCAGCAAGAACGACGACAACGATGCCGAGGCCATCTGTGAGGCAGTAGGTCGGCCGAATATGCGGTTTGTTCCAATCAAGACCGAAGACCAGCAAGCCGTACTGTGCCTGCATCGTATTCGCCGTGGACTGACCAAAGAACGCACCGCGCAGATCAATCAGATTCGTGGGCTGCTGGCCGAGTTCGGACTGATCATTCCCCAGGGCCGTTACGCCGCACGGCGCCGGGTTCCCGAAATCCTGGAGGATGCCGAAAACGACTTACCCATGCTCGCTCGCCGCTTAATCAACAACATCAACCAACGCATTCGACAGCTCGATGAAGAAATCCTGGCTTACGATCGGGAGGTCGAAGCGATGGCCCGGAGCGATGAGCAGGCCAAGCGCCTTATGGCCATACCGGGTATCGGACCACAGACCGCAACAGCCCTGCTGGCCAGTGCGCCTGACCCCAGACAGTTCAAAAGTGGGCGACACTTTGCCGCATGGTTGGGTCTGGTGCCCCGACAATACTCGACCGGTGGCAAGGTGCGACTTGGCCGAATCACCAAGCGCGGGGACAAATACCTGCGAACGCTGCTGATCCATGGCACCCGGGCAGTGATTGCAAAATTACCGGATAAGAATGATCGACTCAGTGACTGGGCCAAAGACCTGGTGGAACGACGTGGATACAAGCGGGCCGCCGTTGCGATGGCGGCCAAGAACGCCCGGATTATATGGGCACTACTCATGAATCAAACCGAGTTTAAGACACAGCCTGTGGAGGGCTAAAACCGAGCACCAACGACAGGCAGAACAAGCCTGCCAGAAGAGTCTTGCAACGGCAAGCGATGACGGAACGGTCAGACCGAGAGTGGGAGAACCTGTTTATTTCTGCGGCTCAGCGAAGCCGACTAACGAATAAGGTCCCCGCTCACACGCATCATCATCCTGGCCCGGGCAAAAACGCCCACAAAGAGGCCGAATGTAGAGCCGCAGTCTCAAACCGCTTCGGATTCAAATGGCGTTGCTTGACCGCAGGGGGAGTCCATGTAGGTGAAATAATTCTCTATATGTCCCACTAATAACCTCACCTTGCAATTACCGACGAAAATATGAACTTGATTTTACCCACAAAGAAAAAGCGAAGTCTCTATCGGCCATTATGGGTAGAGGTTCCGATCACTCAATCCTTCATAAGCAACATCGCCCATTCGGTGTCGACCTCTTGTTTTGGTTCATCTGAGCATATGCTTTTTCATGCGGATGGGTGGTGGCAGCCAAGACAGGGCTTTTCAGACTGCAAGCTTCAAGCGGTGTGTAAATCAAACACAGTAAGATTCCGGCTTATTGATGGTGGACATCAAGAACCGATAGTTACGAGCGGTATTAATGTTAAGACACTTGCTCGATTAAATGAAACTTGCGGGACTACTGAAAAGGTTTTCTATAGTAAGGACGTGCCGGTCCTGATGGCTATATACTACTCGACTAAACGATACGAGACCTTTAAATGATGCATAAGGCTGGGGCTATATACCTAAGGAAGATCTGAATAACCGCTGGTTTTTGCCCCTTTTCCGCAATCTTGGCGGAAAAGGGGCGCATTGGTCTTACGCTGCAGGTTTTTTATCAATCAGCAGGTTGCTGAAAGCGACCAGCAAATGCAGACGGTTGGTATACTTGGCATTTAAAAGCGATATGCAACACCGATGCTCACGATAGTGGGGTCCACTTCCACTTTTGCCTGAACAGGGGCCGGGCCCAGGTTACCGGTGATATCCGCCTCGAAGGGTGCATATCTAACGTCAAAATTTGCCGACCAGTTATTGTGTATCCTCCAGCGAAAACCAGCCTGAACCGCAGGGGCCCATGTATCTTCGACGTCGAAGTCGGTTAGTGCGCGATCCTTCTCATCTAAAAAGAGAATCCGTCCTACACCCGCTCCAAAGTACGGAGAGAAGTTGCTACCCGTCAAAACATGATACTGAAGCGAAAGAATTACCGGACCATAATCTGTTTGACCAAGAAAAAGACCGGAGAGAGACTCTTCGCCCTGGAGGTCCGCACTAGCGGGAATGCCGCCAAAAATGTTAAATGCCAGCTGATTACTCAGAAAATACGACACGTCGAATGATACGGTCGTATCGTTGTTAATAGACAGGTTGGAATTTGGAACGGGGGCACTCCCCGCAGAGGCTGATCGCAAATCTTCATCGGTTAGAACTCTAGTGGCATTCAGCCCAACCACCCAGTCGCCTCTACTGTAAACCGGCTCAGATTGAGCGTTGGCCAGGCTCGCAGCAAGTGAAAGTAAAAGGAACGCCACTAACGAGACTTTACTAATTATTTTAGGTTTCATTTTTTATTATCCTTTTTGGTATTAAAACAAATTGGCTTTAGGTAAAACTGCAATTTTTCGTAACACAAATGCCACTCATTGAAGCTAGCTTGCCGGTTTATTGACTAATACTTCCCCATACTCAGAACGCAGCTTGTTTTTTAATACTTTCCCAGTGGCATTGCGTGGCAATCCTTCCACAAAGATCGCGCGATCCGGGATCTGCCACTTGGCGACTTTCCCTTGATAATGAGCAAGAAGTTCCTCCTCAGTAATATTTGCGTCGGGTATTTTTACTGCCAACAGGATCGGTCGTTCGTCCCATTTATCATGGGAGGCCGCCACTACGGCAGCTTCATTGATGGCAGAATGGCCCATTGCGATTCCCTCCAATTCGACTGTAGATATCCATTCACCACCAGATTTAATAATATCTTTTGAGCGGTCACGTATTGTCATAAATCCATCATCATTGATCGAAGCAACATCACCTGTCTCGAACCAACCGTCTTCCTCAAGAGTCTGATTTGGTTCAACACCGAAGTAATCGGCTACCACCCAATGACCACGGATGCGGAGATTTCCCTGAGCAATGCCATCTTCGGGCAGTTGATGGCCGTCTTCACCCACAATTTTGAGCTGCACCCCGTAGGGAGGCCGTCCCTGGCTTTCACGGATTTTGTTTCTTCCTTCCTCCGAAAGAGTATTGTGTTTCGACAGCAGTGCATTGACGGTTCCGATCGGTGATGTTTCTGTCATTCCCCATGCATGGACAACTTCTACGCCATACTTACCACGAAACTCCGACATCATTGAGGGCGGACAAGCGCTACCCCCTATCACCGTCCGTTTAAGCGACTGTGCCGAGGAGCCAAGCTCGTCCAAAGCCGAGAGAAGTCCCTGCCAAATTGTAGGCACACCCAGCGCAATCGTTACGCTTTCTGAATCGATCAGCTTGACCAAACTTTGTCCATCCAGGCCAGGACCAGGCAACACCAGTTTGGCTCCAACCATCGCCGTAATGTAGGGTACCCCCCACGCATTTACGTGAAACATAGGAACAACCGGCATCACCACGTCCCGTGCCGATAAATTCAGTGCGTCGGGTTGAGCAGCTACCAGCGCGTGCAGAACGGTGGAGCGGTGTGAATAGAGCACCCCTTTGGGATTTCCAGTGGTGCCCGATGTATAGCAGAGGCTTGAAGCCTGGTTTTCGGCGATTTCAGGCCAATTCGCGTTAGGCGTTCCTCGCTGAAGAAACTCTTCATAAAACAACAATCCTGGAAATTGCGCTGCAATTTCTTCGTCCGGTTCGGACATCAATACAAATTTCTCAACCGTCTCCAGTCGGTCTCGGATATTTGAAACAATGGGAAGGAACGTTTTGTCAAAGAATATGACTTTGTCTTGAGCATTGTTGATAACGTAAACGAGTTGTTCTGGAAACAGTCGCGGGTTAATGGTGTGACACACCATCCCGCCACCAGAGATGCCAAGGTAACATTCCAGGTGCCCCACGTTATTCCAACAAATGGTCGCGCACCGATCCCCCTGGACATAGCCTGCCGTTCGAAGCGCTGACGCAAGTTGTCGCGACCGCTCCGAAACAGTTGCCCAGTCAGATCGACTGGGATTTCCATCCGTTCCTATCGACACAATCTCAGCGTCTCCATGGTAGCGAGCAGCATGGTCGATCAAGGAATTCACGGTGAGCTCCATGTTCATCATTTGGCCAAGCACGTTTATCTCCTGTCGTTTTTGTAGTTGGTTGACGCGAGTATCTGGCGTCATTAAGGTCCAATGTAGAAGGCATAATCCGGGTTTGAACCTAAACATTTCCCAAGAGGATGTCGGCTGCATTTTCGGCAATCATCATGGTGGGTGCGTTGGTGTTACCGGCAACCAAACTGGGCATTATCGAGGCATCGACAACTCTTAGCCCTTCAATCCCTCTGACTTTTAATTCCGGATCAACGACTGAATCCGGATCCGCGCCCATACGACAAGTGCCAACGGGGTGGTAAATAGTCTCTGCATTTTCCCGGATAAAGTCCGCAATCTGACCGTCCGAAGACACCGAGTTTCCGGGCTTAATTTCTCGTTTACTATGTAAAGCCATTGTTGGTGCCCCGAGTATCCGTCGTCCAAATTTAACGGCCGAGATCATTGTTTTGATGTCTTCGGGGTTACTGAGATAATTGGGTTGAATCAACGGGTCGGCCAATGGGTCAGGGCTTTTGAGACCTATAAAACCGCGGCTTCTGGGCATTAGATCGCAAATATGCAAGGTGTACCCATACCCGGCCATCACTTTTCGTCCATGATCCTTCAGGTAAGTTGGCAAAAAGTGGAATTGCACATTTGGCCGTTCGCACGAGCGCTCGGATTTAACAAAGCCTCCGGACTCGGCAACATTACTGGTAAGAAATCCACGTCGCGCAAAGATATATGAGAATAATGCGCTCACGCCCCGAAACAGGAAACTGGGAGCAACGCCAATGGGCAAACGTGAGTTCGCCGCGTGCATGATCGTAATATCCAAATGATCAACCAGATTCTGGCCGACCTCAGGAAGATGATGCACAAGGGGGATCCCGTGTTTTCCAAGCTCTTCGCTATCACCGATTCCCGAAAGCATAAGTAGTTGTGGTGAATTAACCGCACCACCAGACAATATGACTTCACCGCCGTTATTGAGTCTAAGCTGGCGATATTCGCCCCCCTGGTTCAGTGTCACGCCGACTGCCCGCTTACCGTCCATTACCACCCGGGTTACCCGCGCGTCCGTTAGCACATCAAGATTAGGCCGGTTCTCCGCGACACGCAGAAATGCCTGCGCTGAACTCCAACGGCGACCATTTTTTTGTGTCACCTGGTAGAGTCCCAATCCCTCTTGCGTCTCTCCATTAAAGTCCGTGTTTATCGGGAGCTCTACATGAGGTGCCGCTCGAACAAAATCTCGACTCAACGGATTGACTGATTTGAGTTCACTTACGGTGAGCTCACCGCCCTCCCCATGGTAAGAATCTGCGCCAAAACGTTTATTATCTTCCAGTCGACGAAACAATTTTAAAGCGCGATCCCATCCCCAGAGGTCTGTCCCGGCAACTTGACCCCAGTGGTCATAATCGGCTTTGTGACCTCTGATATAGACCATGGCGTTGATAGAAGAGGACCCGCCAAGTGTTTTCCCACGAGGCCAAAACAGGCGGCGCTCCTTTAGATGTTCTTGAGGTTCGGTTTCAAGAGCCCAATTCAGCTTTTTACTATTGGAAAGGAGTGCTATACCTATAGGCATATGTATGAGTGGATTTTTATCCTTTGGGCCCGCTTCTAGCAACGCTACTCGCTTTGAAGAGTCCGCCGTAAGCCGATTGGCCAATACACAGCCCGCCGATCCCGCACCGACAATAATGTAATCGTACATAATAACTCTCTTATTATTTGATTATGCTCAGCCCAGAATACGAACAGCAGCCTCTATAAGACGCCGGACCCAGGCTGTATAGGGTGGAAAAAGAAGATGCATAAGAGAATGTTTATCCTCCATCAACGCCTTTTCATGCGAAAAAGCGCGGAAACCGTATTCACCGTGTGCCGCCCCTATCCCGGAATTATTAACTCCACCAAACGGCAGACCCGGATGTAGAAAATGCACAACTGTAAGGTTGACTCCTACAGCGCCGGAGCTCGTTCGCTCGATAATATCCGTGGCAAAAGACTCGTTTTTGTCGAATATGTAAAGCGCAAGCGGTTTAGGGTTATCGTTGATTTTCTTGATAACCAGATCAATATCGTCGAATTCAATAACGGGTAAGATCGGGCCGAATAACTCCTCACGTGAAATATCCATGTCGCTGGATACATTTGAAATCAACGTCGGAGCAATAAAATTCTCTTCAGCATCTGTAACACCGCCCTCAAAGACTCTTGCACCTTTGTTTTTGGCATCATCTATCAGGTTTGAAACTCGCTGGAAATGACGTCGATTTACAATCCGGCAATAGTCGGCGGTCGATTTCTGGGCTTCTGGTGTTTTTCCATAGACTCGCCCAATTTCCGTTTTAAGTGCTTCATTGAATTGATCTGCGATATTAACGTGCACAAAAACATGATCTGGGGCGATACAGGTCTGTCCATTATTGGCAAACTTACCCCAGACAATGTTTCTTGCAGCCCTCTTTATGTTGGCATCTGGGCCAACAATGGTCGGGGACTTACCCCCCAATTCCAGCGTCACTGAGGAAAGGTTCGTGGCGGCAGCCTCCATGACCACCTTGCCTACCGCAGGACTGCCCGTGAAGAATATGTGGTCGAAGGGTAAGGCCAACAGTTTCTGCGCTACCGCGGCATCACCCTCAATCACGGAAACCAGATCGGGAGGGAAGGTTTCGGCGACAATGTTGGCAATCACCTTTGAGGTATGTGGTGTCATTTCCGAGGGTTTAATGATGGCTCCGTTCCCTGCAGCCAACGCTGAGACGAGAGGCCCGAGCGCAAGATTGAGCGGATAATTCCACGGTGCAATAATCAGGCACACTCCCTTTGGTTCTGGCCGAACATAAGATTTCGTGCCCAGAACACCAACGGATGCAGCCACTCGCTTCGGACGCATCCATTTACGCAAGTGTTTTTTAGTGTGTCGAATTTCCTGAAGCACCGGCAGGAGTTCAGTTAATTTGACTTCTGGAGCGGGTTTTCGAAAGTCCGCCGCGCAAGCCGCAATGATGTTTGATTCGTGGCGTTTAATTGAATCCCGCAGCTGGTCGAGCTGCGCTATTCGAGCCTCCAAGGTAAAGCTTCCGCGACGCGCAAGTTGTGCCCGCTGTAGGGCCGCGAACGTTGAATCAATCGTATCGCTGGTTGACACATTGGTCACCCCAACCTCCGCCAGACTAGCAATCTGCATTATAAAATCACCTCTTGCCGAACGAGACTGTTGTTATTTTCAATCGGATTACTAGTCTTCATAGAGGACATAGTCCTCTTTTGTGGCACCACAGTCCGGACAGCACCAATCGTCTGGAATATCTTCAAAACGAGTGCCGGCAGGGAAGCCTTCGGCTTCATCTCCGAGAGCTTCATCGTAGATATGGCCGCAAGTGATGCAGACCCACTTCCGATAGGTATCTTTTTGAGTCGAGTCTTTCGGCGATTTTGAAGAGTTAGGCTTGGGTTTCGAGTTATGGTGATTTCTGGTGTATGGAAGCAGGTTGAAGGGGTGGCGTATCCTGTTGGTTGATCTCCGCCAAGATCACAACCAACAGAGGAATGATACGCCATGTCCAAGTCTAACCTGCACGCTCTTTCACAACCAGAGG